>JBBQXN010000012.1:0-60440 GCA_038209585.1 Burkholderiales bacterium | reverse complement strand
CGGCCGCCGCCGCCGCGCCTGCCTGCGCCACGCTCCAGCCCCGGCGCTGTTCGCGACGCAGTCCCGCCAGTTGCCAGGCCAGCCAGCCCGCCAGGCCGCCCAGCATCAGCAGGCCGGCCAGCAGCGGCCAGACCCAATGCGACGCCGACTCCGAGCGCGCCAGGCGTTCGCGCATCAGCGCCGCAGCGCCTCGCTCGGCCTGCGCTTCGGCGCGCAGCTGATCGGCGGTGCGTGCCAGCCCCTGCGCCCGCGCCTCGGCCGCCGACGCCGCCTGGTTGGCGGCGCGCACGGCACTGGCCGCTTCGGCCACGGCTTGCAGCGCCTGTTCCACAGCGACCATCTGAGACGTCATCAGCTCGGTGTCCGGGGTCGTGGCGTCCAGCATCAAGCGCGGCGCCGCGGCGACGGTTGCGGCGCCCCGGGCCGGCGTGCCTCGGGGTTCGGCGCGGGTTCTGTCGGTGCGGGACTCACGCTGATCCGCCCGCGGATCCTGGCGCGCCGCCGGGCGTCGGGCCGCCCGTGCCGGCAACCGATTCGGCGGGTTGGTGGCCGCGTCTGACACGTCGGTCCCGCGTGCCGCAGCGGATGCCGCTGCCTCGGGGGCGATCACCGGCTCGGCCGCGACAAGGGCCACTTGCCTGGGGACGATGGGCAAGCGTGGCGGGGGCAGCGCGGGCGACGCCGTCGCCAGGGTCAGCGCGGCGGGCGGGTCGGCCAGCACGACGAACCGGCGCGACTGGCGGGCCTGGCAGCCGACGTCGAGCACCACGCCGACAACGGGTTCGTCGATCGCCACGCTCGTCAGCACGCGAACCCGCGCACTGCCGGCACCGGTGGGCTCGAACGAGGTGGTGACCAGGTTGCTGGGCAGGGTCCGGTCGCCGACCGTCACCCTGGCGCTGATGCAGCGCGGTCCGCTGTCGTCGCCGGGTTCCAGCCTCAGCGTGACCGCGAAATCCAGTGGCTGCCCCAGCACCGCGCCAGTGGCCGCCTCACCGAAACCCGCCGCCCATACCGGCACCGCCGCCAGCGCCAACAGGGCCGTGGTGGCCGTCGGCAAGCCGAGGCGCGATGTCTGCATCGAGAAGGTTTTGAGGCTCTTTGAAGGTTCAAAAAGACTCTAGCACGAAGGGTTACTCGCGCTCACATCTGCGCTGTCCCGGGCGGCACAGACCGTGCTGCACGGCACGAGTCAGGCCGAATTCAGCTGTCGTAACCCGGGCATTCCCGGTCCAGCCGGCGCAGCAGGCCGGGCCACGCCAGCCCGGCACCGGCGCCGCGCGTAGCCGCACGCGCTTGCTGCTGCGCGGTCGCGACGATCTCCGGCGCAATCGTCACGAGCTCGCCGCCACCGGACTGCGCGCGCACCTGGATCGTGCAGCTGGTCTCGAAGAAGTACATCGCCTGGAACGCGTCGGCGACCGCTGCGCCCACCGTCAGAAGGCCGTGGTTGCGCAGCATCAGGTGGGTGTTGCGACCCAGGTCGGCCACCAGGCGCGGCTTTTCCTCGTCGCGCAGCGCCACGCCTTCGTAGTCGTGATACCCCAGCGACGACAGCACGAAGATCGAATGCTGCGACAGCGGCAGCAGGCCGCATCGCTGTGCCGACACGGCGATGCCGTTGAGCGAATGCAGGTGCATCACGCAACCGGCTTCGTGGCGGGCCTGGTGGACCGCGCTATGGATGACGAAACCCGGCGGGTTGACCTCGTAGTCGGACACGTCGAGCTTCACGCCGTGGGCGTTGACGCGGATCAGGCTGGACGCGGTGATCTCCTCGAACATCAGTCCGTACGGGTTGATAAGAAATTCGCCATCGACGCCCGGCACGCGCGCACTGATGTGGGTGTAGACGAGGTCGTCCCATTTGAACAGCGCGGCCAGCCGATAGGCCGCGGCCAGGTCGACACGGACCCGCCATTCGGCGTCGCTGACTTCGCTGCGGCGCGACGGGATGCGCAGGGCGCTTGCAGGCATGGCTTTCTCCAGGTGCTGTTTCACGGACGGGACGGGTCGGGTTTGGGCTCCGGTTCGGGGCCCGGTTCGGCGTCCAGTTCGGCGTCCAGTTCGAGAGCGAGCGTAGACAATGCAGCCTGCGGCACCTGTCGCTTCAGAGACAAGCCATGAATACCCCCGTTCTTACAATCGACGAGCGTCACAACATCGAGGCAGGTGCGTGGTTCAGCAAGCTCTCTCAGGCACTCCGCAACGACATCCTCTCACGCGCACTGGTACGGCGTCTGCACGACGATGCACCGCTGGCATCACGCGGCTCTGCCGCCGAAGAGTGGTGTGGGGTTGCCTCAGGCGCTGTGCGCGTGAGTTCAGTTTCGCTGTCGGGCAAACAAGTCACACTGACTTATGTCGAGCCCGGCACCTGGTTCGGCGACATCGCCTTGTTCGATGGCCTGCCACGCACGCACGATGCCGACGCCCATGGCCCGACCACGCTGCTGGTGGTGCGCAAGCCGGATTTCAAGATTTTGCTGGCCCACCATGTGGAGCTTTACGACGCCCTGCTGCGCCTGAACTGCCGGCGCCTGCGTTTGATGTTCGATCAGGTGGAAGACCTGAACACGCGCCCACTGCAAGCCCGGCTGGCCAAACAAATCTTGTTGCTGGCCAAGAGTTACGGCACGCCCGTGGGCGAGGAAGTGCGCATCGGCCTGGCGCTGGCGCAAGAAGACCTGGCGCAGCTGCTGGGCGCTTCGCGCCAGCGCGTCAACCAGGAACTGAAGGGCTTCGAGCGCGAGGGCGCGGTGCGCGTGGAACCAACACGCCTGGTCGTGCTGTCGCGGGAAAAACTGCTGGCGGCCGCCGAGCGTTGAAAACCGACGCGCTGCTGCCCTTGAACAGAACCCCATGAACGCCACAGACAAATTTACCGGGACCCGCGAGGTTTCCGAAAGCCATGCTTTCGACACCGCCGCACTCGAACGTTATCTGCTTCAGCAGATGCCCGCCTTTCGCGGCCCAATGGCAGTTTCGCAGTTCAAGGGCGGTCAGTCCAACCCGACCTACCAGCTCAGCACGCCGGGTGGCGACTATGTGATGCGCACCAAGCCCGGGCCAGCGGCCAAGCTGCTGCCGTCCGCGCATGCCATCGAACGCGAATTTCGCGTCATGCACGCTCTGGCAGGTACTGCTGTGCCGGTGGCGAAGATGCTCTTGCTGTGCGAGGACGAAGACGTCATCGGGCGCGCCTTTTACGTGATGGAATTCGTAGGCGGGCGCGTGCTGTGGGAGCAATCGCTGCCAGGCATGACAACGGCTGAACGCGGCGCCATCTACGACGAGATGAACCGTGTCATTGCCGCGCTGCACCAGGTCGATGTGGCGAAAGCGGGCCTGATCGGCTATGGCAAGCCGGGCAACTATTTCGACCGTCAAATCGGGCGCTGGAGCAAGCAGTTTTTGGCTTCGGTGACCGAGCCGATTGCGCAAATGCACCAGCTCATCGACTGGCTGCCCGCCCATATTCCGGCCAGCGCCCGCGACGAAAGCCAGGTCGGCATCGTGCATGGCGACTACCGGCTGGACAACCTGATCTTCGACACCACCTCACCGCGCGTCAGCGCCGTGCTCGACTGGGAACTCTCCACCCTGGGCCACCCGCTGGCCGACCTGAGCTACCACTGCATGGCCTGGCACATTCCGCCGGGCACATTCCGCGGCATAGGCGGGCTGGACCATGCGGCCCTGGGCATTCCCACTGAAGTCGACTACGTTGCACGCTACTGCGAAAGAACCGGCAGGCCCGACCCGGCAGCCGTGATGGCAGACTGGAATTTCTATCTGGCCTACAACCTCTTTCGTCTGGCCAGCATCACCCAGGGCATCGCCAAGCGCGTGGTCGACGGCATTGCCAGCAGTGCCCAGGCACGGGCCACGGGCGCCAGCACGCGGCCCTTGGCCGAGATGGCATGGAAGTTCGCGCAGCGGGCGTCAGGCTGATTGCACAGGCCCTGCACGCACCCAACAAACACCACAGGAGCACACCATGGATTTCGGCTTTTCCTCCCGCACGCAAGACCTGCAGCAGCGCGTCGCAGCTTTCATGAACGAGCATGTGTACCCGGCAGAGCACCGCTACCACGCCGAGATCGAAGCCAACACCCGGGCTGGCAAACGCTGGACGCCGCTGCAGGTGATCGAAGAGTTGAAACCCAAGGCGCGCGAAGCCGGGCTGTGGAACCTGTTCCTGCCGCCACGCGCTGAGAGCCATGGCGTCGATACCAGCGACCTGGGCGCTGGCTTGTCGAATCAGGAATACGCACCGCTGGCCGAGATCATGGGCGCGGTGCCCTGGGCCAGCGAGGTCTTCAACTGTTCGGCGCCTGACACCGGCAACATGGAAGTCTTCGCTCGCTACGGCACGCCGGCGCACAGGGAGCGCTGGTTGAAGCCGCTGCTGGCGGGCAAGATTCGCAGCGCGTTTGCCATGACGGAACCAGCCGTGGCTTCTTCTGACGCCACCAACATCGAAAGCCGCATCGAACGCGATGGCAATGAGTACGTCATCAACGGGCGCAAATGGTGGACCAGCGGCGCAGGCGACCCGCGCTGCCAGGTATTCATCTTCATGGGCAAGAACGACCCGACGGCACCTCGGCATTCGCAGCAGTCGATGATCGTGGTGCCGCGCGAGACGGCGGGCATCACGGTGCTGCGGCCACTGACCGTGTTCGGCTACGACGATGCGCCGCACGGCCACATGGAAGTCGACTTCAAGAATGTGCGCGTGCCGGTGGAAGACATCTTGCTGGGCGAAGGCCGCGGCTTCGAGATCGCGCAAGGCCGCCTGGGTCCTGGTCGCATTCACCACTGCATGCGCCTGATCGGTCTGGCCGAACGCGCCCTGAAACTGATGTGCGAACGCGCCAGCAGCCGCACCGCCTTTGGCAAGACCATCGCCCAGCAAGGCGTGACGCAAGAGCGCATTGCCGAAGCACGCTGCCGCATCGAGCAAGCCCGCCTGCTGACGCTGAAAGCCGCGTGGATGATGGACATGGCCGGCAACAAAAGCGCGAAGGCCGAGATCGCGATGATCAAGGTGGTGGCGCCCAACATGGCCTGCGACGTGATCGACTGGGCGATGCAGGTCTTTGGCGGCGCCGGCATGTGTGAGGACACGCCGCTGGCTTACTTTTATACCAATGCCCGCACATTGCGCTTTGCCGATGGCCCAGACGAGGTTCACCGCAGCGCCATTGCCAAGCTGGAGCTGGGCAGGTACGGCGCTCCGCGCGCTTAAAAAGGCAGGTGTGTCAGGTCTTGGTGTCGCCGGCAGCACTGTCGGCGACGCCGGATGGGGGCCCCCAGTCGCTGCCCACAGGGTTCTCGTTGTGGACGCGGCGCGCTTCGCGCAAGGCCGCCTCGAACAAAGTCAGGCAGCGCTTGAGTTCGCCCACCGTGGGAATGTCCAGTGCAGTGCGCAGCATCAGCCGGCCGCGGCCGATCATCAGCAGCAGCGGTCCTGAAGACTCTGCGGCGCGGGTTTGCAAGGCCTGCGACAAGCCCCCCCGCAACCAGGCCTGCAACCAAGGCTTGGCATTGCCCAGGCCGACGTAGGCGTCGCGCAGGCCGCCCATTTCATTGCCCGCGAGCTTGGGAAACATCACCAGCCAGCGCATTTCAGGCGGTGTCTGGTGGTCGATGCGCGTCTGCACGTCTTCCACATACTGCTCGAAGATGGATTTCTCCAGTTGCTCCTGCAGGTCGCGCGTCAGCACCAGCAATTGCAACTCGCCCTCGACACCCGGCTCGGCGCGCAACCGCAGCTCGTGCCCGTTGATGTACGGGCGCTGCGACGGGCCCCATTCCATGCGCCAGACCGAACTGCCCAGCTTGCCGTCGATGACGAAGCCGTCTTCCAGCACGCTGCGGAATGTGTACTGGCTGCCGCTCGCCCAGGCCGCAACACCTTCAAAGCCTTCAGTGCCGGCAGCCGGTGAGCCTTGCAGCCAGCGTTTCAGTCCGTCGAGCATGGGTTCACCGCTTTTTTTTGCAGGGGGCGCTTGCCGTTGGATGACAGAGACAATGCAGCATGGCCGCAGTGTATTCGCCACCTCGCAGCCCTTGGCCGCGAATTGAAGGTCCTGCTGGATGCGCGCCGCAAGACGAGTGGCTGCCACAGCAACGCCGCCACAGACAGGCTTCTAGAATGCACCGCACGCGCTGCCCATAGCTCAACTGGATAGAGCACCAGCCTTCTAAGCTGGGGGTCGCAGGTTCGAGTCCTGCTGGGCAGGCCATCATCGCCGGCTGCGCTGAACAGACTGATGGATCTGAATCACTTGAAGCTGCTTGACGACAACACGCCTGCGCGAAAAATCATGCAAAACGCCCGCTCTGCCCACCGCAACGCCGAACCCATCGGCGGGGATGCCAACGCCCAGGCGCTGCGCCGCCTGGGCTCGCGCGCGCACCAGTTGCGCGCTGCCACACGTGCCGCCGACCACTTCAGCCAGCAAGACAGCGATGAAGACGGGCGCACGGCTTCTTGGCTGATGTCTTGCGCGCTGGGGCTGGCAGAAGAGCTGGCCAGCGACATCGACGACTTGGCGCGCGCGTTGCGCGACGGTTCAGCAGAAGCCGCGCTTCAGCGCAGCTTGGCCAGCGTGCGCGTGCATGCCCATCAGCTGCATGCCGCATCGCGCGCAGCCGACCGGTTCCTGGAACAGGAGAACCAGGAAGACCGCGAAACGGGCAGCTGGCTGATCGCCTGCGCCCACGGCTTGGCGGACAAGCTTGCCGCCGAACTGGACAACAGCGTGATGCCGGTGCGTCGGCCCACCGTCGACAAGGCCCGCATGGAAGGCCACGACCCGCAAGTGGTTCGTGCCATGAATGCAGCCATGCCGCCAGCGCGTGCCTGACCCGATCTGGCGTACTGATTTGCGGTAAGGCAGTGGCCGATGTGCACGCGGTACATAGCGCCCGAAGCAGGCGACATCGAACGGCACTGGCAGGTCGGCAGCCGCACACCGCAGCACTGGCCGCGCGAAATCTATCCGCGCTATCAAGGCCCATTCATACGTGCTGCGCGCGACAGCACGCGCTACGAACCTGAACTGGTCGTCGGCCAGTGGAGCCTGGTGCCCTGGTTTGCCAAATCAGCCAAGCTGCCCTACCCCACATGCAATGCCCGCAGCGAAGAGCTGTCCGCCAAGGCCAGCTACAAGCAACCGTGGGCGCGCGGGCAGCGCTGCGTGGTGCCGGCGGAGAGCTTTTTTGAGCCCAACTGGGAAAGCGGCAGGCATGTGCCCTGGCGCTTTCATCGTGCCGATGGCCAGCCATGGGGCCTGGCAGGTTTGTGGAACGCCTGGCTCGATAAAGAAACGGGGGAAGTGGTCGAGAGCTACACGCTGTTGACCTTGAACGCCGATACCCACCCGCTGATGAATCGCATGCACCGCGCAGACCCCACGCGGCCGGCAAATAGGCAAGACAAGCGCAGTGTTGTGCCTATCGAACGCGAGGATGTGGATTTGTGGCTGGGTGCGCCTGTGCAGGTGGCGCAGCAGCTCGTGCGCTTGGCGGACGCCGACTCTTTCGTGGCGGTACCTGCAACAACGTACAGCCCTTAGGCTGTGAAAATAAAAAATGGTCGGGGCGGCGGGATTCGAACTCGCGACCCTCTGGTCCCAAACCAGATGCGCTACCAGGCTGCGCTACGCCCCGACTGAGATCGCATTGTAGGCTGAGCAATGACGTCAAATGAAAAAACTGTGGCTTCAATGCCATGGGTGATCACCGCCTGCCTGGCCGCCACCTGGTTCGTCTGGGGTTCGACCTATCTGGCCATCAAGTGGGCGCTGCCGAGCTTCCCGCCCTTTTTCCAGATGGGCACGCGTTTTGTCGTCGCTGGCTTGTTGCTCGGCGCCTTCGCTGCCTGGCGCGGTGCGCGCTGGCCCGGCCGCAGCGCCTGGCTCAGTGCGGGGGTGCTGGGCGCGCTGATGCTGGGTGGCGGCTATGGCGCCACGGCACTGGCGCAGACCAGCATCAGCAGCGGCCTGGTGGTGGCCTTCATCGCCGTGGTGCCGGCCCTGGTGGCGCTGATGCAGCTGCCTTACGGCGTGCGGCCATCGCGCTTCGAGACTGGCGGCATCGCGCTGGGTCTGGTGGGCGTGGGCCTGCTGGCCAGTGGGCAGGGTTTCAGCGCCTCGCTGCCCGGGCTGCTGGCCATTGCAGGAGCTTGTCTGACCTGGAGCCTGGGCACGGTGTGGGCCTTGCACGGCCTGCCGGGCGGGCGCAGGCTGACGCTGGCACCAGGCCTGGCGGGCTATGCCAGCCAGATGCTGGCAGGCGGCCTGCTCTTGTTGCTGGCCGCCTGGCTGGCTGGGGAAGAACCCGCGCTGCCGCCAGACACGCGCGCACTGCTGTCGTGGGCCTACCTGGTGGTGGCCGGTTCGTTGATCACATTCTCGGCCTACATGGTGCTGCTGCAGCACAGCAGCACGGCACTGGCGTCAAGTTACACCTTCGTCAACCCGCTGATCGCGCTGTTGATAGGCATTTCACTGGACGGCGAGGTCGTGAGCCCGCAGGAATGGGCTGCAGCGGGCCTGACGACCCTGGGCGTGGTGTTTCTGCTGCTGGGTCAGACGCGGCGCTGAGCGGCACCACGGATCGCAGAAATCGTGGTGCGAGAGGTGATGACGTCGGTATCCAACTTCAGGTGCAGCAACGCCGGGCGCCCCGCTTCCAGCGCGGCATCGAGGGCTGGTGCAAATTCTTCAGTTCGTGTGCAGAACGCCGCGTGCCAACCGTACGCGCGGGCCAGCGCTGCGAAATCGGGGTTGTGCAGGTCGCTGCCGCTGACACGCCCAGGATAGTCACGCTCCTGGTGCATGCGAATGGTGCCGTAGCTGCCGTTGTCGACCACCACGCTGAGCAGCCGCTTGGCGCCGTAAGCCATGGCGGTAGCCAGTTCCTGGCCGTTCATCAGGAAGTCACCGTCGCCCGTGAGATTCAGCACCATGCGCTGGGGGTACAGCAGCGCCGCAGCCACAGCCGCGGGCAAACCGTAGCCCATCGCACCTGAAGTCGGCGCCAGTTGCGTGCGGCCGTGGTGCTGCAGGCCCGGGTAGCGGCAGTAGCGGTGTAGCCAGCCGCTGTAGTTGCCGGCACCGTTGGTGTAGACGGTGTCTTCGGGCAGGCGCGCCTGCAAGGTCTTCACCACCTCAGCCAGGTCCAGCGGCGACACCGCTGGCGCCACCAGGTTGGCCTGGTAGTCGGCATGCGCTGCATCGGCCTGCCCAGCCCAGGGCAGCGTGGTGGGCGCGGTCAAGGCTTCCAGCGCGCGCGCAGCGGCAGGCATGGAGGCTTGCAGCAGCAAATCAGCGGCGTAAACGCGGCCCAGTTCTTCGGCTCCGGGGTGGATGTGCACGAGAGTCTGCACCGGCCTGGGCGCGGCCAGCAGGGTATAGCCGCCCGTGGTCATCTCGCCCAGGCGCAGGCCCAGGGCGACGATGAGATCAGCAGCCATCACGCGCGCGGCCAGCTTCGGATTGATGCCGATGCCGACGTCGCCTGCGTACTGCGGGTGCCGGTTGTCGAAGCAGTCCTGAAAGCGGAACCCGCACGCGACGGGCAGCTGCCAGTTTTCAGCGAATCGTTGCAGCGCCATGGCCGATTCAGCGTCCCAGCCCGGGCCGCCCACCAGCAGCAGCGGGCGCTTGGCGGACAGCAGCCGCTCGCGCAGCTCACGCATGCCGCCGGGTGCGGGCCAGGCCCGGGCCGGTACAGCGCGTGGCAGCACAGGGGCCGCCGTGAGCGTGGTCAGCATGTCCTCCGGCAACACCAGCACCACCGGTCCCGGCCGGCCCTGCATGGCGGTGTGGAAAGCGCGGGCGACGTACTCGGGCAGGCGGTCTGCACTGTGTACCTCGCCTACCCACTTGGCCAGGCCCAGGGTGCCGGGGCCGAACATCTGGCGATAGTCGATCTCCTGAAACGCTTCGCGGTCGCGCTGATCGCTGGCCACCTGGCCGACGAACAGCACCAACGGCGTGCTGTCTTGAAACGCCGTGTGCACACCGATGCTGGCATTGGTGGCACCCGGACCGCGCGTGACGAAGCAAACGCCCGGGCGGCCGCTGAGCTTGCCTTGGGCTTCGGCCATGAAGGCTGCGCCGCCTTCCTGCCGGCAGGCAATGAAGCGGATGTGTTCGCGGTGCTGGTGCATGCCGTCCAGCACGGCCAGGTAACTCTCGCCTGGTACACCGAAACAAGTGTCGATACCCTGTGCGATCAGGGCTTCGACCAGGGCGTGGCCGGCGGGGCGTGACGCCAGCGCGGGTGGAGCCTCTTGGGTGACGGGCGTGCCCGTCTGTGTGCCCGTCTGTGTGCCCGTCTGTGTGCCCGTGTGCGTGCCCGTGTGCGTGCTCATGTTTTTGCTCATCTCAAGACTGTAGACCGGTGGCTCGCGGCCAAACGCTATGCGGCGGCGACCAAGACCGGGGCGGGAGCCGTACCTGCGCGCCGCACGCGGAAAGCACTGACGATCAGCACGCCCTGCAGTGCGGCCAAGGCCAGCCACACCGAGCTGTAGGCGCCCCTGTCCATCATCGCGCCGATGACCAGCGGCACCAGCGCTTGCCCGATGTCCAGCCCGCCGTAAACCACGCCGTACACGCGCCCACTGGCATGCGCAGGCGTCGCGCGCTTGACCAGCAGGTCGCGCGACGGGCCGGACAGACCGGTGACGAAGCCCATCAAGCCAAACAGCACCGGCACCACGGCAGGCGGCAATTCGGCGAAACCCAGCGTCAACGCCACCACCGCCGCCAGGCCGAAAGCGATGCCCACGATGCGGTCGCAGCGCTCGGCCTTGGCCGCCAGAAAGCCGCCCAGCACCATGCCGGCAGCGCTGCACAGCATGTAGATCGTCAAGCACATGGCCACCAGATGCAATGGCACGGCATGCAGCTCGCGCGCGGCTTGCGGGGCGAAACTCTGCACCACCGACAGTGCCCCGGCGTAGAAGAAGAAAAAGCCGAAGCAGACCCACACTGCCGGCAGCTTCAGGAAGGCCAGGGTGTGCTCTTGCAGCGCTGGCTCTGAAGGCGCTTGCGCCGCAGAAGGGGCCTCTTCACGCAACGCGAAGATGTCCTTGCGCCAAACCACCACGGCCAGCACCGCAAAGGCCAGCAACGCTGCACAGACCAGCGCCACGCGCCAACTGCTGGCCAGCGTGATGGGTACCAGCAGCGCTGGCGCCAGCGCCCAGCCCAAGCTGCCGGTGATGCCGTGTACGCTGTAGGCATGGCCCAGCCGGCGCGGGTCGACCTTGCGGTTGAGCAAGGTGTAGTCCACCGGATGAAAAACACCATTGCCAGCACCGGCCAGCACTGAGAACGCAGCCAGCATGGCGTAGCTGGTGCTGGCCGCATAACCCAGCGTGGCCAGGCCCAGCAAGCCCAGGCCCGCCATCAACACGGGGCGCGGGCCGTGGCGGTCGACCAGGAAACCGGCAGCCGCCTGCACAACGCAGGAGGTGACGAAAAACAGCGTCAGCAAGAATCCCAGCTGGGCGTAGCTGACATTGAATTCGTCTTTCAGCCAGGGAAACAGCGGCGCCAGCAGCAGCTGGCTGAAGTGGCTGATGCTGTGGGCCAGGCCCACCAAGCCTATGACGGTGGCGTCGCGGCGCCACGGGGCGGCGGCGGGCAGGGCAAGGGTGTTCATGCAGGAATGCTATCCGCGCCGCTACCATTCGTCCCATGGACGCCATCCTCTTCGATTACACCCGGCAGGACCGCACAGGCGGCAGCTGCACCGCCCAGGCCTGGGCCAAGGCCCCCAAGCCCATCAACGCGCAAGAGCGTGATGAACTGATGGCGCGCGCCGCTGCGCTGCTGAAAGAGCACAACGCGGTGCTGGTGGCGCATTACTACGTCGACGGCGACCTGCAGGACCTGGCTCTGCAAACCGGCGGCTGCGTGGCCGATTCCCTGGAGATGGCGCGCTTCGGGCGCGATCACCCGGCGCAAACGCTGGTGGTGGCGGGCGTGCGCTTCATGGGCGAAAGCGCCAAGATCCTGTCGCCCGAGAAGCGCGTGCTGATGCCTGATCTGGACGCCACCTGCAGCCTGGACCTGGGCTGCCCGCCTGACGAATTCGCTGCCTTCTGCGATGCCCACCCCGACCGCCAAGTGGTGGTGTATGCCAACACCAGCGCGGCCGTGAAAGCGCGGGCCGACTGGATGGTGACGAGTTCCTGCGCGCTGGCCATCGTGGAACACCTGCACGCGCAGGGGCACAAGATCCTGTGGGCGCCCGACCGCCACCTGGGCCGTTACATCCAGGACCAGACCGCTGCCGACATGGTGCTGTGGAACGGCGCGTGCATCGTCCACGACGAGTTCAAGGGTCTGGAACTCGAACTGCTGAAGCAGCAGCACCCCGGCGCAATGGTGCTGGTGCACCCGGAGTCGCCCAAGCGCGTGGTCGAGCTGGCCGACGTGGTGGGCAGCACCACGCAATTGCTCAATGCCGTGGCCCATGGCGGCGCGCAGACCTACATCGTGGCCACCGACAACGGCCTGATGCACCGCATGCGCCAGTTGGCGCCGGGCAAGACGCTGATCGAAGCGCCCACCGCCGGCACCAGCGCCACCTGCAAAAGTTGCGCACATTGCCCGTGGATGGCGATGAACGCGCTGCAAGGCGTTGTCGATTGCCTGCAAACGGGGTCTGGCGAAGTGCTGGTGCCTGAACCCACGCGCCGCCAGGCGCTGGGCTGCATCGAACGCATGCTGGGCTTCGTGCAGCAGCACCCCGACGCCATCGCGCAGCCTCGCTCTGGCCTGGTACCCCACATCGGCGCGGCATGAGTCGCGCATGGGAACAGACCTGAGGGCTGCCGCGCCCCGAACCAAGGCTGTCCTTCAGCCAGGCGCCGGACAGCCGAAATAAGAGCACAGGCCGCCACCGCGGCCAATAGAGCCGACCTATGACCGCCGACTTTTCATCCGTCCGCAACCACACCGAGCGTGCCGTTCACGAAGCCGTGGTGCGCCAGGCCGAGGCCTACCCCGGCATCGGCAACAACCCTGAATTGCTGGCCGATGTGTCCTGCGTGGCCCTGAACCGCCTGCCGCCGCGCTACATCCGCCATGCGGTGGACTTCGCGTTCTATCTGAGCGAGCGTGAACGCGCAGAGGGCGACGCGCAGGTGCAGGAAGCCGTGGACTTCGCCTTTGGCTTCGTACAGGCACGAACGGCCATGCGCGCCCGTGGTTGAAGCCGGCCCGCCAGACGCATTGGGCCCAACAGACCTGCCGGGCGCGTCAGCAGCCGCTGATGCAGCCGACCGCGAGCGAATCGCTGCCGCCTGGGTCGCCTGTTACCTGGACCCGCTGAAGGCCATCGAACTGGGACGCCGTGTCGCTGAAGGGGGTGGCGCACTGGCCGCTGAAGGCTGGCTGCACGTGGCCCTGGGCGAAGTGCGCGCAGGCGACGTCAAACGGGCCCTGCCGGCGCTGGAGCAGGCGCGCCAGGGCTTCGGTCCAGCCGGCGATCGCCGTGGTCTGGCCTTGTGCGACGAGGTCCAGGCCATTCGACTGCGTCATCTGGGCGACTGCGAATCAGCCCGGCGCCTGATGTCCGATATCGATACCCGTGGCGACCAGGGCTACACCCACTGCGACCGCTTCATCGCCCTGAACTCGCGCGCCATCACTTGCAAGCTGCTGGGGCACGTGGACGAGGCGCTGCGATTTTTCTACGGCGCTGTCGAAGCGGCCCAGGCCAGCGGCCTGGAAGGGCCGCGCATCACGGCCTTGACGAACCTGGGCGGCTACCACCAAGACCTGTACAACCTGGAAGACGCACGCCACTACAGCGAAGAGGCACTGCGCGCAGCACGCCAAGCCCGGGCGCCGGTGAACATCCTCACCGCAGCAGTCAACCTGATCATCACCTACCACGCCACCGGCCTGTTTGCTGAATCCCGTGCCATGGCCGGCTATCTGACGGACCGTGCAGCCGAGCTGTTACCCGGCGACCTGGAGCGCCGCGCCCTGCCCCTGGCTTTGGCCCATCTGGGCGTGGGCGAGATCGAACAAGCCCAGCGCTACCTGAACCGCGGTGCCGACAGTGACTGCGGAGACGGTGACGGCGTTACCTTGTGGGCCTGGCTGCAGACACGCTGCCTGCTGGCCGGCGGCAACCTGTTGCGCGCGCGCGCGGTGGCCGAAGAAACGCTGCAGGCCCGCGCCGCCCAACAGCTTGCCGACGTGCCCTATGAACACATGCAACTGCTCAACGCTGCTGCCGACGCTTGCGAAGCCCTGGGTGACGCGCCCGCTGCGTTGGCCTTCGTGCGGCGGGCGCACAAGGTGCACGAGCTGCTGGTGGGCCGCAGCGCCCGGGCGCGCTACATCGCACTGCAAGCCAGCCACGAACTGGCCCAGGCGCAACGCGAGCGCGACAGCGCACGAGATTCGCACCGCAACGCCGAAGACGACCGCCGCCGTCTGGTGCAGCTGAACGAAGCCCTGCAGGCCCAGGCCAGAGAAACCGACTTGCTGCATGCCCGGCTGCGCGAACAGGCCCTGCGCGACCCTTTGACGGGCTTGCACAACAGGCGCTATCTGTTCGAGATGTCTCCGGGCCTGCTGGACCTGGCGCGCCGCCAGGCATCGCCGCTGTGCGTGGTGCTGATCGACCTGGACCACTTCAAGCTGCTCAACGACACCTTTGGCCACCATGCCGGAGACGCCGTGTTGCAGCGCTTCGCCACCCTGCTGGCGCAGATGCTGCGGCGCAGCGATGTGGTCTGCCGCCACGGCGGCGAAGAATTTGTCGCGGTGATGCCCGACATCGATGCCAGCGGTGCACAGACGATGCTGGTGCGCCTGCTCGAGGCCTATCAGGCCCAGCAGCAGGAGATAGGGCGGCGCAAGCTGCCCAGCTGCAGCTTCTCGGCCGGCATTGCGGTGTTTCCCACGCACGGCAGCTCGCTGGAACAACTGTTGTCGCGCGCCGACCGGGCGCTGTACAGCGCCAAGGCACGCGGCCGGGCGCGCATAGAGAGCATGCCCATGACCGACTTCGGCACGTTCCGCTGATTACTTTTCGCTGCGCGCGGGGCGCGTCAGCACGGTCGGAAAGCTCACGGGCAGCGTGTCGGGGAAATCGCGGCTGAAGTGCAGGCCGCGGCTTTCGTGGCGGCGCAAGGCCGAACGCACGATGAGTTCCGCGCAAACCACCAAGTTGCGCAGCTCCAGCAGGTCGCGGTTGACGCGGAAGTTGCTGTAGTACTCGTCTATCTCGTCGCGCAGCATGCGGATGCGGTGCAGCGCACGTTCCAGCCGCTTGGTCGTGCGCACGATGCCCACGTAGTTCCACATCAGCAGGCGCAGTTCGTCCCAGTTGTGCGAGATCACCACCTGCTCATCAGCGTCCTCGACCTGGCTTTCGTCCCAGTCGGGCAGAGCTGGCAACGACTCTGGCGCGCTGCGCACGATCTGCTCGGCGCAGGTGCGGCCCAGCACCACGCATTCCAGCAGCGAATTGCTGGCCAGCCGGTTGGCGCCGTGCAGGCCGGTGTAGGTGGTCTCGCCCACCGCAAACAGCCCCGGCAGGTCGGTGCGGCCGTCCAGGTCGGTGACCACGCCACCACAGGTGTAGTGCGCCGCCGGCACCACCGGGATGGGCTGGCGCGCGATGTCGATGCCCAGTGCCAGGCAGCGCGCGTGAATGGTGGGGAAGTGTTCTTTCAGGAAGGCCTCACCCAGATGCCGGGCGTCCAGCCAAACATGGTCGGCGCCATGCTTCTTCATCTCGAAGTCGATGGCGCGGGCCACGATGTCGCGTGGCGCCAGTTCCAGCCGCGCGTCGTGCGCGGCCATGAAGCGCGTGCCGTCCAGCAGCGTGAGAAAAGCGCCTTCGCCGCGCAGTGCTTCGGTGATGAGGAAGCTGCGCTCTTGCGGGTGGTAAAGGCAGGTGGGATGGAACTGGATGAATTCCATGTTGCTCACGCGACAGCCAGCGCGCCAGGCCATGGCAATGCCGTCGCCCGTGGCCGTTTCTGGATTGCTGGTGTAGCGGTAGACCTTGCCCACGCCGCCCGTGGCCAGTACTACCGCCGACGCCGCCAGGGTTTCAACGCGCTGGGCGGCCATGTTCAGCGCGTAAACGCCGTAGCAGCGCGTGGGCTCCTTGCGCTGGAGGTGGCGCGAAGTCACCAGGTCTACCGCCATCCAGCGTTCGTGCAAGGTGATGTTGGGGTGGGCGCGGGCGCGTTCCAGCAACGCGTCGTGAATGGCCCGGCCCGTGGCGTCGGCGGCATGGGCGATGCGGCGCACGGCGTGCCCGCCTTCACGCGTCAGGTGCAGGCCCATGGGGCCATTGGGGTCGGGCGAAAACAGTACGCCGGCATCCACCAGCCACTGGATCGCAGAGGCGCTTTGTTCGGCAATGAAACGCGCGGTGTGCTCGTCTACCAGGCCGGCACCGGCGTCTTGCGTGTCGCGCACGTGGCTTTCGATGCTGTCGTCGGTGCCCAGCACGCCGACGATGCCGCCCTGCGCCCAGGCCGTGGCGCTTTCACTCAGCGAGCGCTTGGCCAGCACCACCACGGGCAGGCGATCAGCCAACTGCAACGCCACGGTCAGGCCACCCAGCCCGGCGCCCACCACCACCACGGGCGCAGCTTGTTTCGAGGTATTTGTCGCGGCCATCGTGGGTTTCTGCGGGCGGTGCCCGAGGTTTGTCTACAACTTACCGATTTTACGTAGGCAGGTGCCGCGCCAGCTGGAGACACGGTCTTGTGCCCGTCCTATGATGAATTGCTGCAGGGAAAAAATAACCGCCATGAATCGCCCAACCGACCCCGGTCGCCCACATGTTCCCGCCTCGGCCTGGGCCGACACGCAGCGCATCGCGCCGCATGCCGACTCGGCCGACCTGAACTCGCCTGCCACGCAGATCGTCGGCGACCGCGACGCTTACCTGGGCGGTCAGGGCGATGTCGGTCGACGCATCGGTGAAGACCAGGTCGAACTGTTCATCACTGGCGACGTGGCCGGGGCGCTGCAATGCGAGTTCCAGACTCACCAGAGCCATTTCATCGCCCTGCACGACATTGGCAGCAGCGGCTCGCTGCGTTTGCTGGGCAGCCTGGCAGGTTCGGCCAGCGTACGGGTGCAGCGTCTCTCGGTTCGGCGCCAGGGCCATGGGCTGGCTCTGGCCGTGCTGCAGTTCGTGGAGGTGCCGCTGGGCGACGGCAGCCGCATGCGCGTTTATTCCACCGACATCAATGCCGATGGCACGGCGCGCCAGCAGGTGGCACGGGTGCTGCTGGCGCACAGCCAGCTGGGCGTGCTGCTGGTGGGCGACCTGCCCCTGCACGCCGTGAGCACCGCCCTGCACCCCCTGCACGAGCACATGAGCCGTGGCCTGTGGCCCAACCGCGAACTGCTGCTGGTGCCGCTGGCGGGCAATGCCACCCTGGCCACGCAAGGCGCGCAACTGGCTGCCGGAAGCCCGGTGGCCGTGCACGTGGCGCCTCGTGCAGCCAAACCCAGGCAGGTCTGGTCTTTCATCGCTGGCGCCTGGAATGCGCGCCACGGCGCGCCGGGCGGCAAGCGCGACCTGCAAACCGACATCGCCCAGGCCGTGCCGGGTACGGGTCCGGGTCCGGGTCCGGGTCCGGGTCCAGGCGCGGATACGTCGCCATCAGCAGCTCAAGCCGTTCCAACGCAGGCCGAATCTGCGCCGTTGGCAGCCACGCTGCGGCACGCGAAGGCAACCGAGCTGCCTTCCGGTTTCGCACAGCGCGGGTTGCCGCAGCGCGAGCCTGCACCCCAACCCCAGCCGATTCCCATGCCTGTTCCTGGGGGCACGCGCTGGCAGGGCTTTGCGCAACGCTGCCTGGGCATCAAAGGCGTCGTCAGTGTCTGCGTCTTCGACACGCACACCCTGCAGGCGCTGGCCCATGCAGGCGGTGCGCCTTCAGCCGAGCGCCTGGCCCAGCAAGGTGCCTTGCTGATGGCAGAGATGGTGGACGTGGCCCGGGCGCTGGGCCTGGGCGCGACGCGCCCGGATGCAGCCATCTCCGTAGGCGCCTACCACCTGCTGCTGCAACACGTGGCAGGCCACCCTGGCGTGGCAGTGCACCTGATGCTGCAAGCGTCAGGTACGCACCTGACGGTGGCCCGCGTGCAACTGGAGCGCATCGAAATTCCCAGCTGACACTGCGGTTGCGGTTGCGGTTGCGGTTGCGGTTGCGGTTGCAATTTCAACTGTCGTCAGTGGACGACGCGAGAGAAAGAGAACTCGCCATCCTCCACGTCCACCGGGATCACGTCCTTGGGGCCGAAGCGGCCTTGCAGGATGAGCTTGCTCACGGGGTTCTCGATGCGCTGCTGGATGGCGCGCTTCAGCGGCCTGGCACCGAAGGCGGGGTCGAAGCCCACCTTGGCCAGTTCGGCCAACGCTGCGGGCGAAACCTCGAGCTTCATCTCCAGTTTCTCCAGCCGGCCTTCCAGCAGCTTGAGCTGGATTTGCGCAATGCTCTCGATGTTCTTCGCGTCCAGGGCGTGGAAAACCACGGTCTCGTCGATGCGGTTCAGGAACTCGGGCCGGAAATGCGCGCGCACCTCGCCCCACACCGCCTCGCGTATGTTTTCGCTGCTCTGACCAGCCATCTGCATGATCAGGTGGCTGCCGAGGTTGCTGGTCATGACGATGACGGTGTTCTTGAAGTCCACCGTGCGGCCCTGACCGTCGGTCAGGCGGCCGTCGTCGAGCACCTGCAGCAGCACGTTGAAGACGTCCGGGTGCGCCTTTTCCACTTCGTCCAGCAGCAGCACGCTGTAGGGCTTGCGGCGCACGGCTTCGGTCAGCGCACCGCCTTCGTCGTAGCCGACATACCCCGGCGGCGCACCGATGAGGCGGCTGACGCTGTGCTTTTCCATGTACTCGCTCATGTCGACGCGGATCATGTGGTCCTCGCTGTCGAACAGGAAACCTGCCAGCGCCTTGCACAGCTCGGTCTTGCCCACGCCCGTGGGGCCCAGGAACAAGAAGCTGCCCAGCGGCCGGTTGGGGTCGGAGAGGCCCGCGCGTGAACGGCGGATGGCATCGGCCACGGCCGTGATGGCTTCATCCTGCCCCACCACGCGTTGGTGCAGCTTGTCTTCCATCTGCAGCAGCTTGTCGCGTTCGCCCTGCATCAGCTTGGACACAGGAATGCCCGTGGCTCGACTCACGACTTCGGCAATCTCTTCGGCGCCGACGACGGTGCGCAGCAGTTGCGGGCCCTGCCCGCCTGCAGCCTTGTCGGCTTCTTTGGTTTGCGCGTCATGCAGCTTGCGTTCCAGTTCGGGGAGCTTGCCGTACTGCAGCTCTGCAACCTTGTTGAAGTCGCCCTTGCGCTTGAGCTCTTCCATGAGCAAACGCGTGCTCTCGATGTCTTCCATGAACTGCTTGGAACCCTGGGCAGCGGCTTTCTCTGCCTTCCAGATCTCGTCCAGGTCAGCCGCTTCGCGTTCGAGCTTGGCGATCTCTTCCTCGATGAGCCCGAAGCGGCGCACCGAGCCTTCGTCGGTTTCCTTGCGCACGGCTTCGCGCTCGATCTTCAACTGGATCAGGCGCCTGTCGAGCTTGTCCATCACCTCGGGCTTGGAATCCATCTCGATCTTGATCTTGGCCGCAGCCTCGTCGATCAGGTCGATGGCCTTGTCGGGCAGGAAGCGGTCGGTGATGTAGCGGTGGCTCAACTCGGCCGCAGCCACGATGGCCGGGTCGGTGATCTGCACGCCGTGGTGGACTTCGTACTTTTCCTGCAAGCCGCGCAGGATGGCCACGGTGGCCTCCACGCTGGGCTCGTCGACCAGCACTTTCTGGAAGCGGCGCTCCAAAGCAGCGTCTTTCTCTACGTATTTACGGTATTCGTTCAGCGTGGTGGCGCCGATGCAATGCAGTTCACCGCGCGCCAGCGCGGGTTTCAGCATGTTGCCGGCGTCGATGGCGCCTTCGGCCTTGCCCGCGCCCACCATGGTGTGCAACTCGTCGATGAACAAAATGATGCGGCCTTCGTCGGCCGCCACTTCCTTCAGCACGGCTTTGAGACGCTCTTCGAATTCGCCGCGGTACTTGGCACCGGCCAGCAGGCCGGCCATGTCCAGCACCAGCACGCGCTTGTCCTTCAGCGTTTCCGGAACCTCGCCGTTGACGATGCGCTGGGCCAATCCTTCGACGATGGCGGTCTTGCCGACGCCGGGCTCGCCGATGAGCACGGGGTTGTTCTTGCTGCGCCGCTGCAGCACCTGGATGGCGCGGCGAATCTCGTCGTCCCGGCCGATCACCGGGTCGAGCTTGCCCTGGCGCGCACGTTCGGTCAGATCCAGCGTGTATTTCTTCAGCGCCTCGCGCTGGCCCTCGGCTTCAGCCGAATCGACCTTCTGCCCGCCACGCACGGCCGTGACAGCGGCTTCCAGCGACTTGCGCGTCAAGCCGTGCCCGCGCGCCACTGCGCCCAGGTCGGTTTTGGCATCAGTCAGAGCCAGCAGAAAGGCTTCGCTGGCGATGAACTGGTCACCGCGCTTGGTGGCTTCCTTGTCGGCCGCCTGCAGCAGGGCCAGCAAGTCGCGGCTGGGCTGGATGGCCTGGCCAGAACCCTGCACCTGGGGCAGGTTGCGCATGGCCGTGTCCATGGCGGTGGCCAATGCTGCCGTGTTGGCGCCAGAGCGATCCAGCAGCGCCTTGGGGCCGTCGGGCTGCTGCAGCATGGCGGCCAGCACATGGGCAGGCTCGATATAGCCGTTGTCGCGGCCAACGGCCAGACTTTGGGCGTCGCCCAGCGCTTGCTGGAAAGCTGTGGTGAGTTTGTCGGCACGCATGGCTTGTTTCTCCGGTGTTGGGCAACAGATGAGGCTGCCGGGTCGGGAATCAAGCCTGGGCCAGGCTACATGGTTTCGCCCAGCCCGCACAACCCGTGATAGTGCCCAGCCTGGTAAACCAGCGGCGCAACGGCGACCTGGCGCAAGGACAGAACCTGACCGATGAACAGCATATGGTCGCCAGCTTCTTGCTGGCTGACAAGCTGGCACTCGAACACCGCCGCGCTGCCAGCCAACACCGGCGCCCCGCTCTGCCCGGCCTGCCAGTCGCCCTGGGAGAACTTGTGCTCGTGGCGCGATGCGAACAGGCGCGACAAGTCCAGCTGGTCCTGCGCCAGCACATTCACCACGAAATGCCCGGCGCGCGAAAACGCTGGCAGCTGGCTGCTGATGAGGCGCAGGCTCCACAGCACCAGCGGCGGGTGCAGCGACAGGGCGTTGAAGGAATTGGCCGTCAGACCCACCGGGCCGGCTTCGACGTCCAGACAGGTGATGATGGTCACGCCCGTGGCGAAGCGGCCCAGCGCCGCGCGCAATTCGCCGACCTCAATCATGCTGGTTACCGGCGACGGGCATGTTGGCCGCTGTGATGCCCCAACGCCGCAGCGCCGCGTCATCTACTTCACGGGCATCGACCCAGCGGCTGCCAGACGGCGTGGTTTCCTTCTTCCAGAACGGCGCCTGGGTCTTCAGATAGTCCATCAGAAATTCACAAGCCTCGAAGGCCTGGCCACGGTGCGCAGAAGTCACGGCCACCAGCACGATCTGATCGCCGACAGCCAGGGTGCCGACGCGGTGTACCACGCGCGCTGCACGCAGGTCGAAGCGCTGATGCGCCTGGTCGATCATGGCTTCGATGGCGCGCTCGGTCATGCCGGGGTAGTGTTCGAGTTCCATGGCGCTGACCCTGTTTTCGGTTCCAGCACCGCCGCCGTGGCTGCGCACGGTGCCGACGAAGCTGACGACGGCACCCACGCCGCCGTCACCTTCGCGCAGCAGCGCGACCTCGCTCGACAAATCAAAGTCGGCCGTCTGGATGGCAACGCGGGGAGCGATCACGGTCAGCCCCCCGTCACAGGCGGGAAGAAAGCGACTTCCGCGCCTTCTGTCAGCACTGCGAATTCGTCAGCCATCTCCTGGTTCAACGCCGCTCGCACGGCACGGCCACGCGCCAGCACCTCGGCATGGCGGCCGCCGCGCGCGAGCAAGGCATCTCGCAACTGCGCCAGCGTGCTGCCTTCGGGCAGGTCCACGGCTTCCTGCGGGCCCAACGCCTCGCGCAGCGCAGCGAAATAACGCACTCGGACCTTCATCGTGCGACCAGTTCCGACATCGGCAGGAAACGCACGACATCGCCCCGGTGAATGACCTGGCCAGGCGGGTTGTCCAGCAAACCATCGGCCCAGACGACGCTGGTGAGCACGCCTGAGCTCTGGTTGGCAAACAGCTCCAGATCGCCTTCGCCATTGATCTTCACGCGCAGAAATTCGCGCCGCTTGTCGGGCTGGGTCCAGTCGAAAGCCGCACGCAACGGCAGGCTGGATGGCAATGCCGTGGACGCGCCTTGCAGCGCGCGCAGCACCGTGCTGACGCACAACAGATGTGTGACGAAAGCCGAGACCGGATTGCCCGGCAGGCCTACCAGCAAGGCCGCGCTGCCATCTGCGCGGCTGATCTGACCGAATGCCAGCGGCTTGCCAGGTTTGATGGCGATCTGCCAGTGCTCCAGCGTGCCTTCAGCGCGCGCGGCAGGCTTGAGGTGGTCTTCCTCGCCAACCGAGACACCGCCGCAGGTGACGATGAGGTCGTTGCTTGCCGCCGCTTCGCGCAGCGCGGCGCGCGTGGCGTCCAGGCGGTCGGGCACGATGCCCAGGTCGTTCACTTTGCAGCCCGCCGCCTGCAGCAGGCCACGCAGGGTGAAGCGGTTGCTGTTGTAAATGGCGCCGGGACGCAGCGGCTCGCCGGGCATCTGCAGTTCGTCGCCAGTGGAAAAGATTGCCACGCGCGGGCGATGCACCACGGGCAGCATGGCCGCGCCGACGCTGGCCGCCAGGCCCAGGGCCTGCGGTGTCAGGCGGGTGCCCTTGTGCAGCACCGCTGCGCCGAAGCGCACGTCTTCGCCGCGGCGGCGGATCCACTGGCCATGGGCGGGCACCGTGTTGACCCGCACATGACCCAGGCCGCCTTCCTCGGTGATGGCTTCACACTGCTCCTGCATGACCACCGCATCGGCACCAGGCGGCACCTGGCCGCCGGTGAAGATGCGCGCTGCGGTGCCGCGTTGCAGCGGCTGGCCAGGCACACCGGCAGGAATGCGTTGAGACACCGGCAATACGGTGCCAGCCTGCAGCGCGTCTTCGGCATGCAGGACATAACCGTCCATAGAGGTGTTGTCCTCTGGCGGCACGTCCAGCGCAGACAACACATCGGCTGCCAGCACCCGGCCCAGCGCGTCGTAGGTCGCCACCGTGTCGATGGCAGCAATGGCGTGGGGCGCGCTGCCTTCGACCAGGCGGGCCAGCGCTTCTTCCAGGCTCAGCAGGGGGCGGACTTCGTTCACTGGCGTTCGTTCAAGGTGCGGGGGCGGTATGGGTTTCGATGTAATGCTTGACGCGCTCGAGGCTGGGCGGCAAGACCGTGAAGCGGCGCGGCAGGCTTTCCAGCGCTTCCATGCCCGGGGGCGGCGGCGGGCGCTGGCCGATGGCTTCTTCGATGGCGTCGGCAAACTTCGGCGGCAGTGCGGTTTCAAGCACCAGCATGGTTACGCCACTGTTCATTCCAACTTCTGAGTGTTGGCGTGCCACCTTCAACCCGTCGGCAGTGTGGGTATCGATCATCAAGCCATGGCTCTGCCAGACGGCGCGGATGGTGGCCAGCCGGTCGGCATGCGTGCTGGTGCCGCTGAAGAAACCAAAGCCGGGGATGCGCGCGAATTCAGCGTCTGTCACGCGAAAACCGCCATCGCGTGCCAAAGCCGGGCCGAACAGTTCGGCGGTGCGCGCACCAGCAGGCGCGTCGTGGCCCAGCAGGTCGAAGACGAAGCGCTCGAAGTTGCTGGCCTTGCTGATGTCCATCGAGGGGCTGGACGTTTCCAGCGTTTGCGCCGTGCTGCGCGGGCGGTAGGCGCCAGTGCGGAAAAACTCGTCCAACACGTTGTTTTCGTTCGTGGCCAGGATCAGTTTGTCGATGGGCAAGCCCATCTGCCGGGCCACATGGCCAGCGCAGATGTTGCCGAAATTGCCGCTGGGGACGGCGAAAGAAACGCGCTGATCGTTCGAAGTGGTGGCTTGAAAGTAGCCAGCGAAGTAGTAGACGACCTGCGCCATCATCCGCGCCCAGTTGATTGAGTTGACCGTGCCGATGCGGTAGCGCCGCTTGAACGCCAGATCGTTGCTGACGGCCTTGACGATGTCCTGGCAGTCGTCGAACACGCCTTCGACCGTGATGTTGTGGATGTTGGCGTCTTGCAGGCTGAACATCTGCGCTTGCTGAAACGGGCTCATGCGGCCGTGCGGGCTGAGCATGAACACGCGGATGCCGCGCTTGCTGCGCATGGCGTACTCGGCCGCGCTGCCGGTGTCGCCACTGGTGGCACCCAGGATGTTGAGTTCTTGACCGCGCCGCGCCAGCTCGTACTCGAACAACTGCCCCAGCAGCTGCATCGCCATGTCCTTGAAGGCCAGGGTCGGGCCGTTGGACAAGGCTTGCAGGTAAACGCCAGGCTCCAGCGGCTTCAGCGGCGTGATGGCGATGCTGCCGAACACATCAGCGCGGTAGGTGGCGTGGCACAGGCGCTGCAGGTCGGCCGCAGGAATGTCGTCGATGTAGAGCGAGAGGACCTCGAACGCCAGTTCTGCATACGACAAGGCGCGCCAGCGCTGCAGCGTGGCGGCGTCGACCTGCGGGTAATGCGTGGGCAGGTAGAGGCCGCCGTCTGGAGCCAGACCTTCGAGCAGGATGTCGCAGAAGCTGCGCTGCGCGCTGTCACCGCGGGTGCTGATGTATTTCAATTCAATTCTTCTTTGCGAATCCGCACGATGGGCGCCAGCACCGTGGGCAGCGCCTGCATCTGCGCCAGCGCCGCCTTCATGCGCCCTTCCACCGTGTCGTGCGTCAGGATGATCAGGTCGGTTTGCTTCTCGCCGTCTGCGCTTTCGCGCTGCAGCACGGCGTCGATGCTGATGTCGTGTTCAGCCAGGATGCCGGTGATGCGTGCCAGCACGCCGGCCTTGTCGGCCACCACCAGGCGCAGATAGAAGGCGGTGATGACTTCGTCGATGTCCAGGATGGGCGTGTCCTGCAACGAGCCGGGCTGGAAAGCCAGGTCGGGCACGCGGTGGCCGGGGTCGGCGCTGTGCAGGCGCGTGATGTCCACCAGGTCGGCAATCACGGCGCTGGCCGTGGGCTCGCTGCCTGCGCCTTTGCCGTAATACAGCGTGCTGCCCACGGCGTCGCCCTGCACGACGACGGCGTTCATTGCGCCTTCGACATTGGCGATCAGGCGGGTGGCAGGGATCAGCGTGGGATGCACGCGCAGCTCAATGCCCCCGGCCGGGTACGCGGCCGAATTCAGGTCATCGCGGCGCTTGGTGATGCCCAGCAGCTTGATGCGGTAACCCAGCTGTTCTGCGTACCGGATGTCTACACCCTGCAGCGCAGAAATACCCTCGACATAAGCGCGGTCGAACTGCACAGGCACGCCGAAAGCGATGGCACTCATCAGCGTGGCCTTGTGCGCGGCGTCCACGCCTTCGATGTCGAACGTGGGGTCGGCCTCGGCATAGCCCAGGGCCTGCGCTTGCGCCAGCACGCTGGTGAAGTCCAGGCCCTTGCTGCGCATCTCGCTCAGGATGAAATTGGTGGTGCCGTTGATGATGCCGGCCACCCAGTCGATGCGGTTGGCCGTCAGCCCTTCGCGCAGCGCCTTGATGATGGGGATGCCGCCTGCCACTGCGGCCTCAAACGCCACCACCACGCCCTTGGCGCGCGCAGCCGCGAATATTTCGGTGCCGTGCAAGGCCAGCAGCGCCTTGTTGGCTGTGACCACATGCTTGCCGCTTTCAATGGCCTGCAGCACCAGCTGCCTCGCCAGATCGCAGCCGCCGATCAGCTCCACGACGATGTCGATATCGGGGTCGCGCACGATGTCGAAGGGATCGGCCACCACCGCTGCGGCGTCTCCCACCACGTCACGCGCCAAAGCCACGTTGCGGCGAGAAACGCTCTTGACGACGATGCCGCGGCCGGCGCGGCGCTGAATCTCTGCCTGGTTGCGCTGCAGCACCTTGAACACGCCCGTGCCCACGGTGCCCAAGCCCAGCAAACCGATGCGAATGGGGCTCATGCGGAATGCCGCTTGCGGTAGTTGGACAAAAATCGTTCGATGCGACCGATGGCTTCGCGCAGGTCGTCCACCGCCGGCAGAAAGACCGCACGAAAGTGGTCGTGCGCGACCCAGTTGAAGCCGGTGCCCTGCACCACCAGCACCTTTTCCTCGGCCAGTAGTTCGTAGGCGAACTGCTGGTCGCTGGTGATGGGGTAGACCTTGGGGTCCAGCCGCGGAAACATGTACAGCGCCGCCTTGGGCTTGACCACGCTGACGCCTGGAATCTGCGTGAACAGCTCGTAAGCCAGGTCGCGTTGGTTGCACAGCCTGCCGCCGGGCACTACCAAATCTTTGATGCTCTGGTAACCACCCAGCGCCGTCTGGATGGCCAGTTGCCCCGGCGTGTTGCTGCACAGGCGCAGGCTGGCCAGCATGTTCAGGCCTTCGATGTAGTCGCGCGCATGGCGCTTTTCGCCCGAGATGACCATCCAGCCAGCGCGAAAACCGCAGCTGCGGTAGTTCTTGCTCAGCCCGTTGAAGGTGACGAAGAGCACGTCGTCGGCGAGGCTGGCCAGACTGGTGTGCGTGGCGCCGTCGTAAAGCGTCTTGTCGTAGATCTCGTCGGCAAACACCACCAGCTGGTGCTGGCGCGCCAGTTCGATGATTTCCAGCAGCAGCGCGTCGGGGTACAGCGCGCCTGTGGGGTTGTTGGGGTTGCACACGATGATGCCGCGCGTGCGCGCCGTGATCTTGCGGCGGATGTCTTCGATGTCGGGCAACCAGCCTGCGCCTTCGTCGCACAGGTAGTGCACGGGCTTGCCACCGCTCAATCCCACCACGGCCGTGTACAGCGGAAAATCGGGCGTGGGGATGAGCATCTCGTCGCCGTCGTTCAGCAGCGCCTGCATGGCCATCTGGATGAGCTCGCTTGCCCCGTTGCCCAGATAGACATCGTCCACCGTTACACCCTTGACCTGCTTTTCCTGGGTGTAGTGAACCACCGCCTTGCGCGGGGCGAACAGGCCCTTGCTGTCGGTGTAGCCGGCCGCCGTGCTGGAAGGCAGGTTACGGATCATGTCCTGCACGATCTCGTCTGGCGGCAACAGGCCGAAAGCGGCCACGTTGCCGATGTTCAGCTTGATGATCTTCTGACCTTCTTCTTCCATCTGCCGGGCCTTGTCCAGCACCGGGCCGCGGATGTCGTAGGCCACGCTGGCCAGCTTGGCGGATTTGGCAATCGGGTTCAAAGGGGCTGTCGGCATGGGGCTCACATGGGGCCGAGC
The DNA here is from genome assembly GCA_038209585.1 of Burkholderiales bacterium. GTDB lineage: Bacteria > Pseudomonadota > Gammaproteobacteria > Burkholderiales > Burkholderiaceae_C > Rubrivivax. The sequence continues at coordinate 32,976 of JBBQXN010000012.1, read as the reverse complement.
GAAGGGAACTTAGAATTATCCACGCATGAAGTTCCAACCCGACAGCGCCACAGGCGTCAACAGCATCGCGCGCCAGGAACCCGGGCGCGTCTTCGTCAGCACGGCAACTGGTACCGAGCCTTACAGCAGCCCCATCGTCGTGCCCTGGGTGGGTGCGGTGCAGCAATGGCCAGTGGCGGGCTTCGACGCCCTGCAGGCTTCGCACTTCGAGCAATTGCTGGCCTTGCAGCCAGAACTCGTCATTTTTGGCAGCGGCGAACGCATTCGTTTTGTGCACCCTGCCCTGCTGGCAGCACTGATGAACGCGGGCATCGGTGTCGAGACGATGGACACCCCCGCAGCCTGCCGCACCTACAACGTTCTGGTCAGCGAAAGCCGCTCGGTCGTGGCCGCGTTGTTGATCAACGCGCCATCGGCGTAACGGAAGCCCCACACGGAGACTTTATAATTCGAGATTGTTCTGCGAGGAGCCGCCAAGCGGCCAGCTACCAGTTTTGACCGGTAGAACCAAATAACAGCGCTTTCCGAGACCCATCCATGACGCCAGTAGTCAATAAAACTCTCCCGGAATTCGAAGCTCTCGCCACCGGCGGCACGAAGTTCACGCCGCAGTCTCATCTGGGACATGCTGTGGTGCTGTACTTCTACCCCAAAGACAATACGCCCGGCTGCACCACCGAAGCGATGCAGTTTCGGGATCAGCATCAAGACTTTCTCAATGCAGGCGCCGTCGTCTTTGGCGTGTCCAGGGACAACATGACCAGCCACGAGAAGTTCAAGGAAAACCTGGAACTGCCCTTCGAGCTGATCGCCGACACCGAAGAAAAGCTCTGCCACATGTTCGGCGTGGTGAAGAACAAGATCATGTACGGCAAAAAGGTCAAGGGCATTGAGCGCAGCACCTTCCTCATCGACGCCGAAGGCGTGATGCGTGCTGAATGGCGCGGCATCAAGGTTGCCGGCCACGTAGAAGAAGTACTGGCCGCCGTCAAGGCGCTGGAAAAGGCCGCCTGAACAGCCCTGTGCTGACCTGCCCTGTGCTGCATCACCCGTTTTCCTGAATGCTCAAGCCGCACTGGCCTTGCCAGTGCGGCTTTTTTGTTGGACCGCCCCCCCATGCCCTTGCCCAAGCCCCCCACCCGCCCCGCCGACATGCTGCGCAGCAGCGACCTGGAAAGCGCGGCGGCCGCGCCAGCCGTCAAAGGCGAGAAACGCAGGAAACAGGGCCGCATGGCGGCCGACGCTTCTGCGCAATCAACGCTGGATCTGCTGGAAACGGCGCCGCCCGTGGCCGCGTTGATGAGGGCGCCTTCGCCAACTGCGGCCCCCGCCCAAGCCGCAGCTCACGCCACAGCCCACGCCACCGCCCACGCACCTGCGCCGCCACCCGCAGCAGCCACTGCTGCTCAGCGCAACCCGCGCCCGGCGCGCAAGCCGCGCGGCACCGGCCCGGCCAAGCTGTTCGTGCTGGACACCAACGTGCTGATGCACGACCCGATGAGCTTGTTCCGCTTCGAGGAACACGACGTCTTCCTGCCGATGATCACGCTGGAAGAACTCGACGGGCACAAGAAAGGCATGAGCGAGGTGGCGCGGAGCGTGCGCCAGGTCAGCCGCGAACTCGACGCGCTGGCCAGCCTGGTGGAAAAAGACGGCAAGCTGGACGCCGCAGCAGGCATCCCGCTGGCGCAGACCGGTCACCGCGAAGCCGGCGGCAAGCTGTTCTTTCAGACCACCCTGCTCGACATCAAGCTGCCCGCAGGCCTGCCGCAAGGCAAGGCCGACAACCAGATTCTGGGTGTGGTGCAGGCGCTGCGCGAGATTCAGCCCGGCCGTGAAGTGGTGCTGGTGTCCAAGGACATCAACATGCGCGTCAAGGCACGCGCCCTGGGCCTGCCCGCCGAGGACTACTTCAACGACAAGACGCTGGAAGACGGCGACCTGCTCTACACCGGCGTGCTAGCCCTGCCCGCCGACTTCTGGGAACGACATGGCAAGACCATGGAAAGCTGGCAGCAAGGCGGCTTCACTTACTACCGCATCAACGGGCCGCTGGTACCCGCGCTGCTGATCAACCAGTTCGTCTACCTGGAAACGGCCGGCGCGCTGCCGCTCTACGCCCGCGTGACCGAGATCACCGGCAAGACGGCGGTCCTGAAGACGCTGCGCGAATACACACATGCCAAGAACTCGGTCTGGGGCGTGACGGCGCGCAACCGCGAACAGAACTTTGCGCTCAACCTGCTGATGGACCCGGACTGCGACTTCATCACCCTTACCGGCACGGCAGGCACCGGCAAGACGCTGATGACACTGGCCGCCGGATTGAGCCAGGTGCTGGACGACCGCCGCTACACCGAGATCATCGTCACCCGGGTGACGGTCCCCGTGGGCGACGACATCGGCTTTCTGCCTGGCAACGAAGAAGAAAAGATGGGCCCGTGGATGGGCGCGCTGGACGACAACCTGGAAGTGCTGGCGCGCACCGATTCCAGCGCTGGCGAGTGGGGCCGCGCGGCCACCAACGACCTGGTGCGCAGCAAGATCAAGATCAAGAGCCTGAACTTCATGCGCGGGCGCACTTTCCTGAACAAGTACCTGATCATCGATGAGGCGCAGAACCTCACCCCCAAGCAGATGAAGACGCTGGTGACCCGCGCCGGCCCGGGCACCAAGATCGTCTGCCTAGGCAACCTGGCGCAGATCGACACGCCCTACCTCACCGAAGGCAGCAGCGGCCTGACCTATGCGGTGGACCGCTTCAAGGGCTGGCCGCACGGCGGCCATGTGACGCTGGCGCGCGGCGAACGCTCGCGCCTGGCGGACTACGCTTCAGAGGTTCTTTGAGGAAGGGTTCGGCTCCAGCGCGCGCTTCATCGCTTCGGCGTTGAAGCCCAGTTGCTGGCGGCCGCGGATCAAGAACAGCGGCGTGCCCAGGGCGCCTGAGGCGTCCAGCGTGGCTTTGCAGGCGCTGTCGCGTTCGATCAGGCATTCCTGAAACGGCACCTGGTGCTCGACCAGCCATTGCCTGGCCAGCTGGCAAATGGCGCAGTTTTCTGACGAGACCATGCGGATGTCGCCGGGTGCCGCCAATGCCGCCACGCTGCTGCCCAGGCGGTCGTCGTAGCGATCGGCCCACCAGGTTTGCGCCGTGCTCACGGCAAACAGCAGCGCGCCCAGACCCAGCAGCGACTTGCGCGAGATGCGCGGGCGCGGCACACCCGCATCGGCAGGGGAAGGGGCTTGGTTGCTCACAGCGCGGCGGTGACGACCATCTCGACCCGCCATTCGGGCTTGGCCAGCAGGGCCTGCACCGTGGCGCGGGGCGGCGCGTGGCCGGCAGGCACCCAGGCTTCCCAGGCCTGGTTCAGCGCCGGAAAGTCGGCCAGGTCCTTGATGAAGATCTGGCACATCAAGATCTTGCGCTTGTCGGTGCCAGCGCGCGCCAGCAAGGCGTCGATGGCACCCAGCACCTGCACCACCTGGCCCGCCATGTCCTGCGAGGCGTCTTCCGGCACCTGGCCGGCCAGATAGCAAACACCGTTGTGCACAGCCATCTCTGATAGCCGGGTACCGACATCGAATCGTTGAACCATCAGGAATGCCCTTTGCGTTGACGCTGCGCTTCATTTGCAGCAGGTTGGCCCAGGCGGCTTTCGGTGCCGGCCAGCAGTTTGCGGATATTCGGGCCATGACGCCAGACCAGGAGCGCACTCATGATCCCCAGGGCCAGCAGCGATAACTCAGGCCCCCAGATCAGGGCCTGATAGAAGGGTGCGAAAGCCGCCGCCACGATGGCGGCCAGCGAAACATAGCGCGTAAAGCCCACAACGATGACAAAGCTGAGCAAGGTGGCCAGGCCCAGGAACGGGTTGACGGCCATCAACACACCGGCTGCCGTGGCCACGCCCTTGCCGCCGTGAAAGCGGTGAAACACAGGATACAAATGGCCCATGAACGCGGCCAAACCGACGAAGGCCGCTGCTGTTTCACTCAGGCCCACGCCAGGGCCGTAGATCAGGCACAGCAAGACCGGCACATAGCCCTTCAGCGCGTCGAAGGCCAATGTCAGCAGGGCTGCCGGGCGGTTGCCCGAGCGCAGCACATTGGTGGCGCCGGGGTTATTGCTGCCATAGCTGCGCGGGTCGGCCAGGCCCAGCAATCTGCTGAAGATGATGGCGAAGGACAGCGAGCCGACGAGATAGCTGGCCGTCAGGGCGACGACGAAAGGGAATGCATTCATACGGCAGAAAGTGTAAGCGGGCATTCCCTGCCCCAACGGGCACCCGCGGCCATGCCCAACACCACCACAATTGGCAGCGAGTCATCGAGGCGTTTCTCAGCCACCCACGCACTGGCCCGTCAGGGAAGAAAGACGCATGCTCCACGTGCTGGTTTCCATGCTGATTGCCGTTCTGACGGCAGGGGTGTTGGCAGGTTCGCTGCCAGGTCTGGCGTTTGCGGCAGCGGCAGCGGCAACAGCGCCGGCGCCGGCGACGGCGACGGCTCCAGGCTTCAACGACTTGTCCCAGCCGCGCTTCCAGACCGTCGGCCAGGCCGGCATCCCTCGCGGCGTGGTGCGTACGGTGGCGCAAGACAGCTTGGGCTTTCTCTGGATCGCCACCGGCGACGGCCTGGTGCGCTTCGACGGCCACCGCTTCACGCCGAAGGAACGCAGCAGCGCCCACCCCGCCGAGCGCAACCTGGGCTGGGTGGGCGCCCTGCATGCCGCGCGCGATGGCCGCATGTGGATCGCCACCGAAGCCGACGGCCTGGCGGTGTACGACCCCGCTACTGACCGCATCGAGAACCATCGCGATGGCGCTGCTGGCAGCGCCATGGCCACCATCACGGCACTGACCGAGAACAGCCAGGGCCAGCTCTGGGTGGGCACCGCAGGCCATGGACTGCGCCACTACGACCCTGTGACCCGGCGCAGCACCCACTACCGCCACACCGGGGTGGCCGGTGGCCTGCCCGACGACAACATCGAGGCCCTGCTGCAAGACCGCGATGGGGAGCTCTGGATCGGCAGTGGGTCGGGCTTGAGTCGCAAGAAGGCTGGTCAGACGGCCTTCAGCGACATGGCCGGGCGCATGCTGGATGGGCAGGGGGTGCAAAGCCTGATGCAGGCCGCAGATGGCCAGCTGTGGGTCGGCACGCGTAAAGGCAGGCTGTTGATCGTGGACCCGGCCACCGGCCGGGCGCGGGTTGTGCACGACGCCCAGGCCAGCATCACCGCCCTGGTCCAGGCAGCGGGCGGCACGGTCTGGGTGGCCACGCGCGAGGGCATCCACCTGTTCGACCCTGGCGGCCGCTGGCTGCGCCACCTGCAACACGACGCGCGCACCGTTCAGGGCCTGGGCGGCAACGAAATCAGCAGCCTGCTGCTGGACCAGACCGGGGCCATCTGGGTGGGCGGCTTCGGGCTGGGCCTGCAGCGCCACGACCCGCAGCAAACCGCCCTGCAACTGCGCGCGGCCGGCCTGCACGGTGCCGCAGACTGGCAGCAGCCCGATCTTCGCGCCGTGCTGCAGCAACCAGGCGGAGAACTCTGGGTGGCCCCGCGCGCCGGCGGCGTGCTGCGCCTGGACGCAGGTCTGGGCCTGATCGGCCGGCTCACACCACGCAGCGCGCAGGGCAGTGCCCTGGTCATTTCGGCCATGGCAGCGGGCACGGCCGGAAGCACCTGGCTGGGCAGCGACAGCGAACTGCAGCAGCTGGCCGCCGACGGCCGCCTGCTGCGCCGGCTGATCCACACCGGCAAACTCGTGCACCACCTGCTCTCAGTCAGCGACGGCAGCCTGTGGATGGCCACGCGCGATGGCTTGCTGCGGCTGGCACCCGGCGCTTTGTCGCCGCAGCCGGTGCTGCTTTCAGGCGGCAAGCCGCTGAACGGCAACGTCTTCGTCAGCGCGCAAGATGCCAGCGGCGCGGTCTGGGTGGGTGCTGCCAGCGGCCTGTACCGCATCCATCCTGGCCAGCTTGAACTGCAAGCGGTGGCCAGCGGCAGCACGGCCGATCAGGGCGACGGAAACAGCCTGGCCAACGCTGTCGTCATCGGCCTGCTGGTGGATACGCAGCAGACCCTGTGGGTGGACACCGCCGTGGCCGGCTTGCACCGCATGACGGCCTGGAACGGCCAGCGCGCCAGCTTCGACCGCATCAGCCTGCGCCACGGCATCTACAGCCGCCCTTTCGGCGCCAGTCTGCAGGCCGACGGCCAGGGCCGCATCTGGACCCACATGCATGTCTACGACCCCGCAGCCGACAGCCTGCATGCGCTGAGCGAAGCCGACGGCATGATCCTGGGCACGGGCTGGTTTCGCGCCAGCGCACGCACCGGCGATGACAGGCTGCTGTTTGCGGGCAGCAACGGCCTGCTGGTGGTGACACCTGAACGCTTTGCGCCGCCTACAGCCGGCATGCCCTTGCGCAGCGCGGAATTGCGTTTGAACGGCCAGAAGGTGCCGGCTGCGCAGCTGCAGCAAGGCTTGCTGCTGGAACCGCAGGTGCGCAGCCTCAGTCTGGAGTTCGTCGCCCTGGACTTTGCCGATCCAGGCCGCAGCCGCTACAGCTATCGCCTGGAAGGCTTCGACCCCGACTGGATCAGCACCGGCGCCGAACAGCGCCTGGCCAGCTACAGCAACCTGGACCCGGGCAACTACCTGCTGCGCGTGCGCGCCAGCCAGCGCAGCGGTGTGTGGGGCGAAGAAGAACTGAGGGTGCCGATCAAGGTGCTGCCCGCCTGGTGGCAGCAGCCCTGGTTCCGCGTCGTCTGCCTTTTGCTGCTGGCGGCCTGGCTGCTGGGATGGCAGGAATGGCGAACGGGGCGGCTGCGACAACAGCGCGCGGCGCTGAAGGAAGCCGTGGCCGAACGCACTGCCGAATTGCAGGCCGCGCGCGACGAACTCGAGCACCGTGTCAAGCAACGCACGCGCCAGCTTGAGGCGGCCAGCGCTGCAGCGGGGATGGCTCAGCGCGCCAAGACGGCCTTCCTGCACAACGTCAGCCACGACATGCGCACGCCGCTGAATGCCATCATCGGCCTGACCCATCTGCAGCAGGCGGCTGCGCCTGACGCGACCCAGCGCGCCCACCTGGGCCGCGTGATGGACGCCGCCACCGAACTGCGCGGGCAGATCGAGCATGTGCTGGCCCTGTCCCTGGCCGACACCGGCACGGCTGCGCTGCAGGCCGCTGTAGCCGCTGCAAGCACCACAGAAAGATCAGGAACAGCCGGACCAGCCGGAACAGCAGGAGCGGTCGAGCGGCTGCGCGGGCGCAAGCTGCTGCTGGCCGAAGACGACCCCGTGAACCAGATCGTCGCCGCCGGCATTCTGGGCAACGCCGGTCTCATCGTGGACATCGCCATGCACGGCGACGAGGCCGTGCAGATGGCTGCCCGCAGCAGCTACGACCTGGTGCTGATGGACCTGCAGATGCCGGTGCTCGATGGCCTGGAAGCCACGCGGCGCATCCGCGAAACCGAAGCCGGTCGCCGTCTGCCCATCGTCGCTTTCACGGCTTTCACCTTGCCTGAGGACCGTCAGCGCTGCCTGGACGCCGGCATGAACGATCTGGTCTGCAAGCCGGTGGAGCCGGCCGTGCTGCTGGCAACGCTGGCGCGCTGGCTGCCGGCTGCACTGTCAAACTAAAGCGCAGCGCACAGGGCGCGCACCCAGTGGCTGCACCAGCACCTGCGGCGCCAGGCCGACGAGAAAGCCGCGCCGGCCGCCGTTGATGCAGATGCGCGGCAGGTCCAGCACCGTGGCCTCGACATAGATCGGCATCGGCTTTCTCAGCCCGAACGGCGAGGTGCCGCCCACCAGAAAGCCGCTGTGGCGCTGGGCGACTTCGGGCTTGCAGGACTCGATGCGCTTGGCACCGATCTCGCGAGCGAGATTCTTGGTGCTCACCTGGCAGTCGCCATGCATCAGTACGACCAAGGGCTGGGCGCGTTCGTCCTGCATCACCAGGGTCTTGATGACGGCATGTTCGGCCACGCCCAATTGGCGCGCCGATTCCGCCGTGCCGCCATGGTCCACGTAGTCATACGGATGTTCAGTGAACGCCACGCCGTGCGCCTTCAGCCAGGCAGTGGCGGGTGTTTCGCTGACGTGCTTTTCGTTCTTGGCCATGGGCGTCCGCGTTCAGCAAAGGCTGTCTGGATCAGTCGCCCTCAACCCACTCGATCTGAGCACCCAGCGCGCGGATGTTTTCGGCAAATCGCGGGTGGGCGCGCCGCACGGGCGTGGCATTACGGATCACGCTACGCCCTGGAATGCTGGCCGCCAGCATCAACAGCGCAATCGCCACGCGGATGATGTACGGGCTTTCCACCTCGGCCGGCGCCATCGGCTTGCCGCCGAAAGTGACGATGCGGTGCGGGTCGGCCATGAAGGCATGGGCGCCGAACTTGGACAACTCGCTGGTCCAGCCCATGGCACCGTCGTAGACCTTGTTCCAGAACATCGCACTGCCTTCTGCCCTCACGCCCAGGGCGACGAAAATGGGCAGCAGGTCCACCGGCAGATACGGCCAGGGCGCAGCTTCCACCTTCTGCAAAATGTTGCGCGTGAACGGCTCGCGCACGCGCAGCGGGCCATTGACTTCTGCGCGCGACCAGCCGTTTTCATGGACGATGTCGACACCGAACTTGGCGAAGGTGCGGTCGATCAGCGGAAACTGCTCAGGCGCAGAGTTCTTCACCACGATCTGCCCGCCGGTGATGGCGCCCAGCGCCATGAAGGTCACGGCTTCGTGGAAATCTTCAGCGAACTTGAATTCGCCGCCACCCAGCGTGGCCACGCCGTGCACCGTGATGCGCGAGGTGCCGATGCCTTCGATCTGCGCCCCCAGCATCGCCATGAAAGCGCAGAACTCCTGCACATGCGGCTCGCTGGCGGAGTTCATCAGCGTGCTGGTGCCGTGCGCCAGGGCAGCGCAGAGAACGAAGTTCTCGGTGGTGGTGACGCTGGCGTAGTCCAGCCAATGGTGGTTGGCGCGCAGGCCGTCGCCGGCATGAATCAGCAGGGCCTCGGCGCTGCGTTCGACGCGGCAGCCGAAGCGCTCCATGACTTCCACATGCGGGTCGATCTCGCGTATGCCCAGGGTGCAGCCCGTCACGTCGTTTTCGATGCGCGCCACGCCGAAGCGCGCCAGCAGGGGCGGCACCAGCATGATCGAAGAGCGCATCTCTTCGGGCAGGTGGTGTCGCTGAGGGTCGAAGTGCGTGTCCCGGTGGTGCAGGTCGAGCACGCCAGTGGTGTAGTCCACGCTGACCTTGCTGCCCAGCGTGCGGAAGATATCCAACAGCTTGCGCACGTCGGTGATTTCCGGGATGCCGACGAGCCGGATCGGTTCACGCGAAAGCAGGGTGGCGCACAGGATGGGCAGCACCGCGTTCTTGTTGGCCGAAGGCGTGATGCGGCCGGACAAGGGGGTGCCGCCGTGGACAATGAGATGGGCCATAAAAGTGCTGGGTGCAATGAGGATGGAGAAGGCAGTCAACCCTGATTCTCTCGCTGAACGAGGCGCCTTCATCGCTGGCGGATCGCGGCGCCGGGTTTCGGGCGTTCTGGCAGCCGTTGTGTTGCTGCATCTGGCGCTGCTGCTGGGCGTTCTGCTGAATCCAGCCGCGATAGAGAAGCACACGCCGGCTGCGACCTTGAATGAACGTGTCAGCTGGCTGCGGCTGCTGCCAGCTCAGCCGGCATCGCCGGGGTCTGCGACCATTGCCAGCTCAGCGGCCCCGAAGCCACCCACCCGCGCCGAAGTGCCGCGAAGACAGGCGCGGCAGTCGCCAGCACCCGGCATCACTTGGGTACCGGCGCCGGCCTTCCCTGCTGCCAGCGCCGCCCCGGCCAGCCCCGCAGCAGCTTCCGCACCGCGCCCCCTGGCGCTGACCCTGCCGCCTACGGCGCCCGGCACTGCCAGGCCTTGGCGCAACCCGGCGCTTGAAGATCCGCGCAGCAACACCCGGGCTTTGACGCTGGAAGCACGGCTGGCGCAGATCATGGGCCCGGGCGATGGGCCCTTGATCGAAACCACCCTGCCCGACGGTAGGCGGCGCTTTCGCCGCGGCAGCGACTGCGTGGTCGTGCAGCCATCCCGCGCCGAGGCGCTCGATTCGTTCAACAGCAGCTTCAGCCCGAAGGCGAAGCAGGTGGACAGTTGCTGACTTCTGCCACGCCCTGGCGGGCTTTCTCTTCTTCCTGCAGACGCAACACGCGCCGCTGAAGCTTGCCTGTGGTCGTCATGGGCAGGCTGTCGACGAATTCAATTTCTTTCGGGTATTCGTATGGCGCCAGTTGGCCGCGGACATGCTGCTGCAGGGCTGCGACCAGTGCAGCGTCGCCGACCGCACCAGCAGCCAGCACGACGAAAGCCTTGACGACGGCGCCACGCTCTGCATCAGGCCTGGGCACGACAGCGGCATTGGCCACCGCCGGGTGCTTGACCAGGCAGTTCTCGATCTCGCTGGGCCCAATGCGGTAGCCCGATGACTTGAAGACATCGTCGCTGCGGCCTTGATACCAAAGATAGCCGTCAGCGTCCATCACGGCCGTGTCGCCGGTGCGGCACCAACTGTCAGTCGCGCTGCCAGTGAATTTGGCAGCGGTGGCTTGGGGCTGCTTCCAGTAGCCCAGGAAAAACACCGGGTCCGGCTGGCCGTGGGCATCGAGCCGGTGCACGGCCACATCGCCCGGCGTACCGCGCGGGCATTCCTGGCCGGCGTCGTCGATCACGGCGACACGATGGCCTGGGTAGGCGCGGCCCATGCTGCCCGGGCGCGCCGGCCAGCCGGGGTGGTTGTGGCCTGACGCGTCTGCGAACCGGCCGCAATTGCCGACGACGTAGTTGATCTCGGTCTGCCCGAACATCTCGTTGACGGTGAGGCCCAGAGCCTGCTGGCACCAGCCGAAAACGGCATCGCCCAGTGCTTCGCCAGCGCTCATCACCGATTGCAGGTGCAGCTTGTAGTGCTGCTGCGGCAGCGGCAGGGCTTTCATCATCGCCTTCAGGGCCGTGGGGAAGAGAAAGCTGTGCGTGACGCGGTGCCGCTCCATCAGGCCGAAGGCGACCTCGGGCGTGAAGCGCCCCTGGTAGGCCACGATGCGCCCGCCGAAGTACAGCGTGGGCAGCAAGGCGTCCATCAGGCCGCCTGTCCAGGCCCAGTCTGCGGGGCTCCAGAAGACCTCGTCCTGGGCACCGGAAAACCAGTTCTGGCTGCAGACAAAGCCGCTGAGGTTGCCTATGAGCGCGCGCTGCGGCATCAAGGCGCCTTTGGGCGGGCCGGTGGTGCCGCTGGTGTAGATGAGCAGGGCGGCGGCGTCTGCGGCTGTCTGCGCGGCCCTGAACCGGCCAGCAGGGGCGCCCAACAAGTCGGCCCAGTCGATATCGCCCTGCCCGGCTGCGCCCCCCACCGCGACCACGCTGCGCAGCTCAGGGCAAGCGGCGCGCACTTGCAAGATGTTGTCCATCGCCAGCTCGTCCACCAGGGCCAGCACCGCCTGACCGTCCTGCAGGCGAAAGGCCAGCGCCTCGGGCCCGAACAGCACCGACAAGGGCATGGCCACCGCACCCAGCAGTTGCAGCGCGACATGGGCCACGGCGGCTTCAGGACGCTGCGCCATCAGCACGGCCACCACCTGACCGGGCAGCACGCCATGGCGCTGCAGGGCTGCGGCCAGACGCCGCGCCTGCGACCACAGCTGCGCGTAGCTCAGCGTGCCACGGCGCCCGTCGGCATGTTCCCAGGCCACCGCCACGCGGCGCGCGTGTTCTGGCTTTGCTGCCCAGCGGCCGCAGCAAGCCCAGGCGATGTTGAAGTCGGCCGGCACATGCCAGCGAAAGCCGCCATGAAGGGCAGCGTGATGGTCGGTGGCAGCCCGGGTGTCGTTCGGCATGAGGGCTGCAAGCTTAAGCGGCAGCCTGCGGAAGAACAGCCGGGCATGCACCCCCTTGTGTTTCGGTTCGAGCCGAAGGTCAAGTTTGTGGGTCTGGCGCCGAAAAACCAAGCATGGCCAGCGCTGCACGCGGCACTGGAAAGCACTCAAGAGACCTTTGGAACACCTCATCGCCACGACCATGCAACTCGCTGCCCTTGCCACCGTCAAGAATCGCATCGTGCTGGGCGCCCCGCTGCCCTTCAATGTGCGCAACGCCGACCGTACGCTGCTGCTGGCCCGTGGCCAGCGACTGCAGTCGCAAGCCCAACTCGACGCGCTGTTCGACCGCGGCTGCATCGTCGACCTGGCCGAACTGTTGAACCCACGCGAAAACGTGCTGAAAGCGCCGCGCGAACAACTGGCCCAGCTGTGGACCGAGAGCATTCAGCGCATCGGCCTGGCCATGCGCAACAGCAGTAAGCCGGGCTTCCAGGCCGCGCTGAACGAAGCCGCAGACCCCGTGCTGGCGCTGATCGAACGCGACCCCGACCTGGCCATCTTCCAGGTGCTGCGGCAAGACGCCAATGACGATCAGCAGTACGGCGCGCGCCGCTCGTTGCACTGCGCCATCACCACCCAGCTCGTCGCCCAGCGACTGGGCTGGACGCCTGAAGAAGCGGAACGAGCCTTCAAGGTGGGGCTGACGATGAACATCTCGATGCTCGAACTGCAGGGCCAGCTGGCGCGCCAGCGCACGCCACCCACACCCGAGCAGCGCCAGGCGTTGCGGTCGCACCCGATGCGCAGCGTGCAGATACTGGAGCTGTCCGGGGTGACCGACACCGACTGGCTGCAAGCCGTGCTGCAGCACCACGAACATGAAGACGGCAGTGGCTACCCCAGCGGCCGCCGCGACGTGTGCGATCTGGCCTCATTGGCGCGCCGTGCCGACGTCTACACCGCCAAGCTGTCTTCGCGTTCGCACCGCGACGCCGTATCGGCAGACATGGCCGGCCGCCAGATGTTCATGGAAGACCCGGGCCACCCGATGACGGTCGCCCTGGTGAAGGAATTCGGCATCTACCCGCCGGGCTGTCATGTGCGCCTGATCTCGGGCGAACTGGCCATCGTGGTGGCGCGTGGCGGCAGCATCACCACGCCCGTGGTGGCCTGCCTGAGCAATGCGCGCGGGGCACCGCTGCCGGCGCCGGTGCGCCGCAACACGGCCGAAAGGGCTTACACGGTGGAAGCCGTGGTGGGTGAGCGCAGTGTCACCGTACGGCCCACGCTGGAACAGTTGCTGGCGATGCCGGGCTGATCAGCCGGCGGGCTGGGCAAACGCAGCAAGGCCTTCGCCTGAAACGCGGCAGATGCGCCATTCGGGCATCACGGTGGCACCCATGCCTTCGTAGAAACGAATGGCGTTCTCGTTCCAGTCCAGCACGCTCCACTCGAAGCGGCCGCAGCCACGCTGCACGGCCAGCGCGCCCAGGTGGCGCAGCAAGGCCTTGCCCAGGCCGCTGCCGCGATGCGCCGGCTGCACGTACAGGTCTTCCAGGTACAAACCAGGCTGGCCCAGGAAAGTGCTGAAGTTGGTGAAGAACAGGGCGAAGGCCACGGTCTGACCACCCATGTCTGCCACCACGGCTTCGGCTACCGGCGCAGGGCCGAAAAGATGCGGGCGCAGCGATTCAGGCGTTGCCACCATCAGATGCGCCAGGTGCTCGAACTCGGCCAGTTCGCGTATGAGACCGACTAGGGCTGGCAGGTCGGCCGGGGTGGCGGGGCGCAGCGAATAGGCTGCGCTGGGGGCGGGTTCGTGTTCAGTGGTCATGGCGGCTTCAGGGATGGGGTGGGCTGGGTGATCGTTGATTCGACTGGCGAACAGCGCTTGCGCCATGGCGTGGTCATGCTGTCACGCCCCGAAAGGACGACGATGCACTTTCCACCCGAGATCATCGCCCGCTTCGCGCCCACCGGGCGCTTGCGTGCCGCCATCAATCTCGGCAACCCGATTCTCGCGGGCACGAATCCTGAAAACGGCGCGCCGCGCGGCGTGTCGGTTGACCTGGCGCAGGCCTTCGCCGACCGGCTGGGCGTGGGAATCGAGTTCGTGGCTTTCGACGGCGCGGCCCAATCCGTTCAGGCGCTGGACACCGAGGTGGCCGACATCGGCTTCTTCGCCATCGACCCACTGCGCGGCGCCGGCATCCACTTCACCGCGCCTTATGTGCTCATCGAAGGCTGCTACCTGGTGCGCAGCGAATCACCTGTGCAGCGCAATGAAGAGGTCGATGCACCCGGCCGCCGCATCGTCGTGGGACAGGGCAGCGCCTACGACCTGTTCCTGACGCGCGAGCTGAAACATGCCAGCATCGTGCGCGCTAGGAATTCGCAAACAGTGGTGGACACTTTTGTCGGCGAATCAGCCGATGTCGCTGCTGGCGTGCGCCAGCAACTGCAGGCCGATGCGCAGCGCCTGGGCGGCGTGCGCCTGCTCAGCGGCCGCTTCATGGTCATCGAACAAGCCATGGGTGTGGCCAAGACCCGGGGCACGAGGTCGGCCACTCTGCTGGCCGACTTTGTAGAAGACATGAAGGCCAGCGGCTTCGTAGCCGAAGCGCTGGCCCGCCACCACATCAGCGGGGCGGCGGTGGCGCCGCTTCGTGTCTAGCCTATCCGCACCGGCACGAAGATCTGGCTGCCGTTGCGCTGAATCAGCAGCGCCACCGACTTGCTTGCACTGGCCACCGCCTTGCGCACCTGCTCGATACCCGTCACAGGCGTGCCATTGATGGCCACCAGCACGTCACCGGCTTGCACGCCAGCCCGCGCCGCTGCACCGGCAGCGTCCTCTATCAGCAGGCCTTCGACACCGGCCTGCCGCTGTTCTTGCGGCTGCAACGGCCGCAATGACAGGCCCAGCTTGCCGTGGCCCACGGCTTCTTCGGCTTTGGCCACTTGCGTGGCCTTGGCACTGGCGTCGCCCAGTTGTGCCGTGAGCGTTTGGGCCTTGCCCTGACGCCACACTTCCAGCGTGACCTGGGTGCCTGGCACCGAGCGCCCGATGATGGCGGGCAGGTCGCCCGAGGCCACGATGGGCTGGCCATCGACCTTGCGGATCACGTCACCCGTCTTCAGCCCGGCCTGCTCGGCGGGGCTGCCGGCATCGACGCTGGAAACCAATGCACCTTCAGGCTTGTCGAGATGGAAGGAGTCGGCCAGCGTCTGATTGATCTCCTGAATGGCCACGCCCAGCCGCGCATGGCTGGCTTTGCCGGTGGCCACGATCTGGCTTTGGATGTGCATGGCCAGGTCGATCGGGATGGCGAACGACAGGCCCTGGTAGCCCCCGGTGCGGCTGTAGATCTGCGAGTTGATGCCCACAACCTCGCCGCGCGAATTGAACAAGGGCCCGCCGGAATTTCCGGGGTTCACGGCCACGTCGGTTTGAATGAAAGGCACGAAGCTGTCGTCCGGCAATGAACGCCCCTTGGCGCTGACCACACCCGCACTCACGCTGTTCTCGAAACCAAAAGGCGAACCGATGGCCAGCACCCATTCGCCCACCTGCAGGTCGCGTGAATTGCCGATCGGCACCACGGGCAGATTCTTCGCCTCGATCTTCAACACGGCCACGTCGGTCTTGGGGTCGGCGCCCAGCACCTTGGCCTGGAATTCACGCCGGTCGGTGAGCTTCACCGTCACCTCCTTGGCGCCACGCACGACGTGGGCATTGGTCAGGATCAGGCCATCGGCGCTGACGATGAAGCCTGAACCCTGGCCGCGCACCGGAATTTCGGAGCCGGGTTGGCCGCCTGGCTGCTGGCGCTGCTGGCCCTGCTGGTCTTGAAAACGCTTGAAGAACTCGAAGAAGGGGTCGTCGGGGTTCATGCCCGGCGGAATTTGCGGTGGTGCTGCCGGCTCGCCCTCGTCACTGACCGAACGCATGCCGCTGACGCTGATGTTGACCACGGCAGCGCCATGGCGCTGTGCAATGCGCGAAAAGTCGGGCGCGCCCAGCATGGCACTGGAGTTCCCAGACGCAGCCGCGGCTGCCAGGGGTGCGGCAACAGCCGGGTGCCCGGTGAAATAGGTGGCGCCAGCGCCGCCCAGCACACCGGCAACGGCCAGTGCGACAACAAGGCGGGTGGGGGTGTGCAGAAGCTTGTTCATGCGGTGTTCTCCAGGGGGTTGTCTTCAACGAGCGTTGACTGTCTGCGCGCCTGCTTAGCCTATTCTTAAAGCCACCTCGCGGTCGCAGGCATGCGCCCGCGCCGCTCGACATGGCAGTACAACCACGCCATGCGACTCCTGCTTGTCGAAGACGACACCATGATCGGCGAAGCCGTGCTGGACCTGCTGCGCGGCGCAAACTACGCCGTTGACTGGGTGAAGGACGGTGAGAGCGCCAGCAGCGCGCTGCAGTTGCAAAGCTACGACCTGGTCCTGCTGGACCTGGGTTTGCCACGACGTGACGGTCTGACGGTGCTGCGCGAAATGCGCGCTCGCCAACAGCGCATTCCCGTGCTCATCACCACCGCACGAGACGCCGTGCAGCAGCGCATCGAAGGCCTGGACGCCGGGGCCGACGACTATCTTCTGAAGCCGTACGACATGGACGAGTTGCTGGCGCGTATCCGCGCGCTCGTTCGCCGCGCTGCTGGGCGGGCCGAGCCGGTGTATGCCTACCGCGACGTCATCGTCAACCCAGCCACGCGCGAGGTCACGGTCGCGGCGCAGGCCGTGGTTTTGTCAGCCCGCGAATGGGCCGTGCTGGAACCCTTGATCGCACGGCCGGGTTTGGTGCTGTCACGCGCGCAGCTGGAAGAAAAACTGTACGGCTGGAAAGACGAGATCAGCAGCAACGCAGTCGAGGTGTACGTGCATGGCCTGCGCAAGAAGTTGGGCGCAGACATCCTCCATACCGTGCGCGGCGTGGGCTACATGGTGCCCAAGGCATGAGCACGGTGGATGCCGGGCAGCATTCACTGCGCACGCGGCTGTTGTGGCTGCTGCTGGCCGCCATCGTGCTCACGGCCATCGCCCAGGCATTGATCGCCTACCGTGGTGCGCGCGCCGAGGCCGACGCCATCTTCGATTACCACATGCAGCAGATGGCGCTGTCGCTGCGTTCGGGTCTGCCGGCGGTGGCCTGGTCGGGTGGCGATCTGGGCCCGCGTGACGAAGCGGACTTGAATTTCGTGGTGCAGGTGTGGACGGCCGACGGTCTGCGCATCTTCCAGTCTGCCGCGCGTTCCACGCTGCCGCAGCGCACGGTGCAGGGCTTCTCAGATGTCAACGTCAACGGCAGCATCTACCGCGTGTATTCGTTGCAGACGCGCTCGCAGGTCATCCAGGTGGCGCAGGACATGACCGCGCGCAGCGCCATGGCCGGCACGCTGGCCTTGCGCACCCTGCTGCCCATTGCCGCGATGGCGCCACTGCTGATGCTGCTGGTGTGGTGGGCCGTGAACCGGTCGATGGCGCCTGTGGCGCGCGTGCGCCGCCAGGTCGCTGAACGCCAGGCAGATGACTTGGGCGAAGTCAGCGAAGTCGGGCTGCCCGACGAGATTGCGCCCTTGGTGCGTGAATTCAACCTGCTCTTTGGCCGCGTGCGCCAGGCTTTCGAGGCGCAGCGCAATTTCGTCGCCGACGCTGCGCATGAATTGCGCACGCCCCTGGCCGCACTGAAGCTGCAGGTGCAAGGCTTGCAGCGGGCGCCTGACAGTGCGGCGCGCGATCTGGCGCTGACCCGCTTGTCGGCAGGCATCGACCGCGCGAGCAGGCTGGTGGAACAGCTGTTGCTGCTGGCGCGTCACCAGGCCGGCAAGGCTACTGGCGCCCAGCTGGAGACGGTGCAGCTGGCAGACGTGGCGCGCCTGGCTGTGGCCGACGCTGCCCAGGCTGCGCAGGCGCGCGGCATCGACGCTGGACTGAGCTGCGTCGACGCTGGCGATGTGGCCGCCAACAGCGAAGCCTTGCGCATCCTCATGCGCAATCTTCTGGACAACGCCATCAAGTACTCCCCGCCGGGCGGCAAAGTGGATGTGGAAGTGAAGCGCCTGGGGCCAGGCATGCGCCTGACGGTCGAAGACAGTGGCCCGGGCATCGAAGAGGCCGACCGCGAACGGGTACTGGACCGGTTTCACCGCGTCGCAAGCGTCAGTAAAGACGCAAGCCCAGACGCAAGTACAGACGCAGGCACAGACGCAAGCACAGACGCCACAACAGGCGCCACAGGCAGCGGCCTGGGCCTGGCCATCGTCAAGTCCATCGCCGACATGCACGGCGCCAGCCTGCGGCTGTCGAAGTCACGCCGCCTGGGCGGCTTGCGCGTGGAACTGGACTTCGGCCAGACCTCAGCGGATCAGGCGATCAGCCGATCAGCCGATAGGCCTGTCGGCCAGATCAGCCCCAGTACTCCGCGCGCCCGTAGTGCCGGTACAGGTCCAGCTCCTGCTCGCGGCCCCAGCCCATCTCAGCGTCGTAAGCAGGCGCCACCCTGATCGCTGCGCGGCTCATGTCGACGGAGACCGTCTCATCGGACCAGTGCACGCCGTTGATCCAGCTGGGGGCCACCAGCACTTTGTGCCCTAGCCACCAGTTGCTGGTATCGATGACGAGGTAGCGGATGGCCCAGGTTTCGTCATCCACCAGGTAGCCCGCCACATGCCCGATGTCGCCGTCGGTGGCGTGGATGTGGTAGCCCTGTACGGCATTACAGCTGCGCAGGTGCGGGTCGTCGTTGCGGTGCCTGGCCTGCTCGTCACGCAGATGCGCTTCGAGGTCACGCTCACGTTCCTGGCGATCTGCGCGTTCCAGGCCCACGCCCATGCCCAGGCCGGCATAGCCCGGCACCATGGCATACGGGTACAGGCCTTCGCCCCACATGCCGGCACCGCCCCAGTAGGCCGGGTAGCCGTAGTAGCCCAGCAGCTGCTCCTCGTTCTGGCGCGTCACCGGCTGGTCACTGTCGATGACAGGGCTGTTCTTCACCTGCTCCTGGGTGATAGATACCGGCAAGCTCCTCTCAGACCAGCGCGGTTGATCCACGCAGACAGGCGAGATGAGCACCCTGCGGCTGGACAGCCAGGAGCCAGACTCGACGATGAGGTAGCGCACCACCCAGCTGTCGTCTTCAAAGTAGAAATCCTTGATCTGCCCGATGTCGCCATCGGTGGCAGCGATCGTGTAGTTCTCCAGATCTTTGAGGTTTCGCATCATGTGGGTGCTCCTTCGTCCAGGCCAGCCAGAAAGGCTCTACCAATCACTGTGCGCGCTGAAACGCGCCGGCGTCTGTGCGCTGCCGCACCGCCTGCGCGCAGGCTGTGTTGACCAGCGCACAGACAAGCGGCTGCTGAAGATCTAGCTTCCAGGCCGAGAAAACCAAGCAGGAGGCCTGATGGCCAGCATCGAGCAACTGGAGATGAACGCGCACCGCGCGCAGCTCAGGGCCGACGTGGCGGCACTGCTGGAAAAGTACCGCGCCATCTTCGCCTGGGACGTACCTGAAAACGACGAAGCCCTGTCAGACCGCTTGATTCTGAAAGCGATGCGGCAAGCGCTGGACGACATCGAGGCCTCGTCTTCTGCGCGTTCGCCGCGGTGACGTCAGATGCAGGGCCGGCGTTTCTAGTCCGCCCGGGCTTCGGTCGTGGTCGGCATGCCGCGCTTCTCGCGCAGGCTGTCGAACCAAATGCCCTTGATCAGGGCCATGCCCATCAGCACCATGACGATGCTGAAAGGCAGGGCGCCGATGACCATGGCCGTCTTGATGGCGCCCAGGCCACCGGCCACGATCAAGCCGCCGACCACCAGGGCCAGCGCCGCGCCCCAGAACAAGATGTGCGGGCGCGCCTTCGGGCCTTCGTCGCCCGCAGCGTTGATGGTGTTGATGATCAGCACCGCGCTGTCGGCTGAAGTGACCAGATAGGTCAGCAGCAACACCACCACCACCACCGACATCGCCCATGCCAGGTTCGGGCTCAGCATGACACCCAGCATGGCGAACAGCTGAGACTCTTGCCCCGCACCGGCAATCACGCCCGCCGCCTGACCTGAAAGCTCCAGGTCCACGGCCGTACCACCCACCAGTGCAAACCAGACAAAGCACATGATGGTCGGCACGACCAGCGCACCCAGCACGTATTCACGCACCGTGCGGCCACGCGAAATGCGCGCCAGGAACAAGCCGACGAACGGCGCGAACGCAATCCACCAGGCCCAGTAGAAGATGGTCCAGCCGCCTTGCCAGCCGGCCAGCGCGTCGCCCACCGGTGTGCCGTCCCTGGACCACACCGTGAACAGATTGCCGGGCAAGGAAGCCAGGTAGTCCCACATGCCCACGAATAAGGTTTGCAGCCCGAACAGCGACGAACCGAAGATGAGGAAGAAGGCCAGCACGAAAAAGCTCAGGCCCATGTTGATGTTGGAGAGCCACTTGATGCCCTTGCCCACACCTGAAAGCGCCGACAGCGTGGAAGCGCCCATGATCACCATCAACGCCACGACCGTACCTGCTGTGGAGGCAGAAAGCGAACCGTCGGCAGCGGTGGTCTGCAGCCAATCGCCCACGCCAATCCGCGACAGGCCGGCGACAAACTGCTGCACGCCAAAGCCCAGGGTCTGCGCAACGCCCAGCACCGTGGCCACCACCGCCACCACGTCGACCACATGGCCAAAGGGCCCGGACATGGCCTTGCCGAACAACGGTGTCAGGCCGGACCGGATGGTCAGCGGCAGGCCACGGCGATAGGAAAAATAACCCAGCGACAAACCAACAACGGCGTAAGCGCCCCAGGCTGCAAGACCCCAGTGCGTGAACGACCAGATGTAGGCGTCACGCACGTTGCCCGCCGTGCTGGGTTCGGTCAGCCCCTGCAGCGTGGACGGGTTGCTGGCGAAGTGATACATCGGCTCGGCCGTGGCGAATGTCAGCATGCCGATGCCGATGCCTGCGCCAAACATCATCGAGAACCAGGAGAAATTCGAGAACTCTGGTTTGTCGTCGGGCAATCCCATCTTCAGCCTGCCCGAAGCCGGCCAGATCGCCAACCCCACGCACAGGATGAGGAAGAAAGCCATGACGTAGACGTACCAGTAGCCGAACGACGCCAGGATGAAGTCGTTGATGCCGCTGAGAAAGGCGCCGGAGCGCCTGGGGAACACGATGGCCCACAGGATGAGGGCGCCCACCAGCAGTTTGGCGGTGATCGTGACGTGCTTCGTGAAGCCGCGGTAGAAACCGCTGGTGGAGGTTTTGATGGGCAATTCCATCAAGGCGGGTTTGACTTTCATGGGAGGTCTCCCTTGGGTGCGGAAACTGCACTCAACCTCGCCCCAGTCTAGACCCATGAAAAAACTCAGCGCATGGAGTGGCCTGAAGGCCGGCGTTTGACGCGCGCAGCGAAGTCAGAGGCTGCGCAGCAAGTCGCTGAGTCCGTCCCAGACAATCTGCACACCCAGGCAAAGCAGGATGAAGGCGCTCAAGCGCAGGAAAACGGTGGTGCCTGTTTCACCCAGCGGCTTGAGCAACTGCGTGGCATAGCGAAAAGCAATGAAGGTGACCAGCCCGATGGCGAGCAAACCCACGAAGCCCCCGGCGAAGCGGGCCAGCGACAAGCTCAGGCGGTCTTCATTCAGCGTCACGCCGATGGTGATGGCTGCGGCCAAAGAGCCCGGGCCGCAGCTGATGGGGAATGTGAGCGGATAGAAAGCATGCGTTCGGGCCATCTCTGGTGTGAAGGCATCGGCCAGCGACTGCCGGCTGTCGCGCGAGGAAGGCGTGACTGCCAGCAAGCGCCAGGCGTTTGCTGCAATGAGGGTGCCGCCGGCCACACGCACGATGGGCAGCGAGATGCCGAACAAGTCGAGAACATAAGAACCCACGAGCATGGCGGCAGTGATCAGCACCACCATGTTGGTGGCGATGCGCCGCGCCAGCACACGCCGTGTGTCTTCGCTGGCGCCCTCCGTCAGACCCAGAAAGATGGGTGCCGTGGCGGCCGGGTTCAGGATAGGCAGCAAGGTGGCCAGCACGAGCAGAAAGCTCTTGCCGGCGTAGAGAAGCATCGAGATGGGTTCGATAGGCATGCGGGTGGCGGTGCTACGGCCTGCTGGGGCCCTGGCTGAAACTGAAGGGCTTGATCATGCCTGCCCCGCTGCCAGCACATGGCGATGAGGAAGGCACAACGCCGCAGCGTTCGCACCACGGCGCGCCGGGTGTGGGGCAGCCAAGCCTGAGAATCGGCACTCTGGCTCGCAAGGCGTGATGGGTGATGGAAGAGGAAGCGGAAAAAACCATGCGGCTCGATCCAGCCGATTCGCCAGCCCGCCGAATACGGGTGCCGCTGCTGGTTTCCGCAGTGGCCCACGCGCTGCTGCTGAGCCTGGCCGTGGGGGGTGACGGCACTGGATCGCCGGGGTTCAGCTGGCCTTGGCAGGAAAGGCGCGTGGCAGCGCCCGAGATGCGCGTGGTGCTGCGATCCACAGCGCCTGATCTGCCCGTGCCCGTGCCCGTGCCCGTGCCCACGCCAGAGATGGCGCCTGCGCCCGTTGCACGGCCTGCTGCCCCTGCGCCTTCGCCTTCGCCTGCGCCTTCGACCCCACCCGCGACCCCGCCCGCGACCGAACCCGTACCCCAACCCATACCTGCCAGCCCGACCGAAGCAGCACGCGGCCAACTGGCTGCAGACACACTGCAGCCCAGCGCTGCATCCAGCCCGGCTTTGCTGCCGCTACGCGCGCTGCCAGAGCTCACCCTGTCCATGCCCGCATGGTCTGCACCGATGCAGACCGCGCTGTCTCCCGTGGCGGTACCCGTGGCAGCGGCAGCCCATACGCCAGCAGCCTCAGCGCCCGACTTGTCGCGCACAGCCGCAGCAGCCGCCAGCCGCGCGGCGGATGAAGCAAGCGCGGAAGCCATCCGTCGGGATGCAGCGCGCCAGGAGGGGGCGCGCCGCGAAGCTGAACGCGAAGCGCTCAGCCAGCAAACAGCGGCTGCACAAGAAATCGCGCGTACCGAAGCCCTTGCGCGCGAACAAACTGCCCGTGAAAACGATGCGCGTGCACAAGCCAAGCGCACTGAAGACGCGCGGCAGGCAGCTCAGCAGCAACTGGCCCAGCAACAAGCCGCACAGCAGCAGGAAGCACAACGGCAGGAAGCACAACAACAAGCGGCGGCGCGCGTTGAAGCTGCGCGGCTGGAAACCGCCAAGGAAGACGAAGCCCGGCTGGAAAGGCGCCGCGCAATGGGCAGGCAACTGGACGCAGAAGCTGCACAACGCCAAGCCGCACAACGCGATCTGCCCGCTGGCGGCCCCGCCCGTCGCGGCCGGCTGTTCGGTTACGCCGACGCCAACGCCGAACTGGTGCTGTATGCCCAGGCCTGGGCGCGCAAGATCATGCTCAACCCCACATTCGAAACAGCCCGTGAACGCCTGCAGCAGCCTTACACCGAACCCGTGGTGGTGGTGGCCATACGCAGCGACGGGTCAGTCGAGTCCGTGAACTTCGTGCGTTCCAGCGGCGTACCAGCACTGGACGCAGCGGTGCGCCGCATCGTCGCCAGTCAGGCGCCCTATGCTGCCTTTTCGCAGGGGCTGCTGCGCGATTACGACGTGGTCGAAATCCGCCGCACCTGGCACTTCGACACGGCCGTCCGTCTGTATTGACGCGACAGACTCAGGACAAGTCTTCGTAGGCGTCAGGACAGGGCGAAGGCGCCTGTTCTTCCCACATACGGAATCCACCGACAAAGGCCGCCGCATTGCTGCCGCGCCTGGTCCGTGGTGGCAACTTCTTGAGCTTCTTGGCCTTTCCGCCGCCCACCACGATCTCGTCGGGCAGCAAGGCTGCAGCAAACCCTTGCACCACCCCGTCCACCTTGCGCCGCCACTTCTTCTTGCCCAGCCGCTTGTAGCCGCGTTTGCCCAGCAAGTCTTCGTAGTCGTGATGCTTGCTGCGCCGCAGGTGGCCCAGCTCCATGGCCACGATCTCACCGCGCACGATCAGCGCAGAGCCCAGCCCGGTGCCCAGACCCAGAAACAGCATCTTGCCGCCCTGGTAGCTGCCCAGCGCCTGCATGGCAGCGTCGTTGACGATGCGCACGGGCCGGTTGAACGCGGCCTGGAAATCGAAGCCGACCCAACCCGTGGCCAGGTGATGAGGTTCTTGTGATGGGGCGCCGTCATGGACGACGCCGGGGTAGCCCATGGAGACCGCATCGAAGCGCCAGTCGGCCGCGATCTCCAGCACGCCCTGCACCATCTGCTGCGGCGTCAGTCCGGGCCCGGAAACGAACTTGCGCCGCGTTGTCTGGCCAGTGACCAGGCATTTGACATGCGAGCCACCCACGTCGATGACCAGGATGTTCTTCGGTGCAGGTTGTGCTTTGCGGGTGGCCGTCATGGCGCCGCTTTCGCAGCAGCTGGCCGTTCGCCTTGCTCGCAGGCCGCCGTGATCTGCGCCGATGGCATGGAAAGCAAGCGCGCGGTGTTGACCAGCGCCATGTGGCTCAGCGCCTGGGGGAAATTGCCCTGCATGTGGCCGGTGCGCGGGTCGAATTCTTCAGACAGCAGGCCGACATCGTTGCGCAAGGCCAGCAAGCGTTCGAACAATGCCTCAGCCTCGGCATGCCGGCCTGTCACGGCCATGCAGTCGGCGAGCCAGAAGCTGCAAGGCAGAAAGACGCCTTCGCCTGGCGGCAGGCCGTCAACGGCGCTGGCAGTGTCGACGGCATAGCGCAGCACCAGGCCGTCTTCGAGCAGCTCGGCTTCGATGGCGGCGATGGTGGCCAGCACGCGGGCATCGTCGGCTGGCAGAAAGCCCACCATAGGGATCAGCAGCAGGCTGGCGTCAAGCGCCTGGCTGCCGTAATACTGAACGAAGCTGTGGCGCGCCCCATCGAAACCCGACGCGCAGACCTGCGCGTGAATCTGGTCGCGCGTGCTGCGCCAGGTTTCCACCGGCCCTTGCAGGCCGTAGCGTTCCACAGCCTTGACTGCACGGTCGAACGCCACCCAGGCCATGACCTTGGAATGAGTGAAGTGACGCCTGGGCCCGCGCATCTCCCAGATGCCTTCGTCCGGCTCGCGCCAGTGCGTTTCCAGGAATGTCAGCAAGGCGCATTGAATGCGCCAGGCATGCGCTTGCGGGGCGTGGCCTGCCGCGCGCGCCAAATGCAGCGTGTCCATCACCTCGCCATAAACGTCCAGCTGCAGCTGTTGGGCTGCGGCATTGCCTGTTCGCACAGGGGCCGCCTGCAGGTAGCCGGGCAGCCAGGGAAGTTCCATCTCTTCGAGCCGGCGCTCGCCAGTCACGCTGTACAGAATCTGCATGTCTGCCGGGCTGCCTGCCACGGCGCGCAGCAGCCAGTCCTGCCAGGCCACGGCTTCTTCGGTGTACCCGGCCAGCAACAAGGCGTTGAGCGTGAAGGTGGCGTCGCGCAGCCAGCAGTAGCGGTAATCCCAGTTGCGCACACCGCCGGGCTGTTCGGGCAGTGACGTGGTGGGCGCCGCGACGATGCCGCCCGTGGGCTGGTAGATCAGGGCTTTCAGCGTCAGCAGCGAGCGCATCACCGGCTCCTGCCAGCGCCCTTCGAAGCGGCAGCGCTGCGACCAGGCCAGCCAGTGGCTTTCGGTTTGCACCAGTGTTTTCTCAGCATCGATGGTCGCCTGTGCAGGTTCGTGCGACGGCCGGTAGTTCAACACGAAGGGCACGCGTTCACCGACGTCAACCTCGAAGTCGGCCATCGATGTCATCTGCTCACCATGCGTGTGCACAGGGCTGTGCAGTTCGATCGTGTCCGGGCCGGCGGTTGCAAACAATGTGCCATCGCGCTGGCTCACCCAGGGCACGATGGAGCCGTAGTCGAAGCGAATGATGAGTTGCATGCGCATGCGTACGCGGCCGCGCAGGCCGACAACGATGCGCAGCAGATCCCAGCGTTCGTTGGAAAGCGGCATGCAGTCGATGACGCGCACCGCGCCCGTTGCGGTTTCGAAATCGGTTTCCAGAATCAGCGTGCCCTCGCGGTAGCGGCGGCGCACTGCCAGCACTTCAGCTTGCGGCGAGATGCTCCAGCGCCCGTGGTCAGGGCTGCCCAGCAAGGCTGCGAAACTAGCGCCCGAATCGAAGCGCGGCAGGCAAAGCCAATCGATCGAACCGTCTCGGCCCACCAGAGCAGCGGTATGGCCGTCGCCGATCATGGCGTAGTCCTCGATGGGCAGGGGCATGGGTGACGTGAGAGCGTGAGGCGGAGAAAGAAGACAGGGTGAAATTGGCTGTCCACTCTGTGTCCACACCAGCGACTTGTCTGTGCGCTGGCATACACAGTTGCACAGGCATGTAGCGCGACGAATGGCCTTTCAACCGGGCAAATGCGCCGGATCGCCGGTGTCCGTACGCCAGCGCAAAGAACTGCAGCGGCCTCGGCGCTCCCGTTACGGTGATGCCGTGTAGCGCACGGATGAAAAGGACCAGCGACCTACCCGTGAACGAAACTGAAGAGCAGGCAAAGGCGGTTCGTCAACGCTTCCCCACGCTGGCCAGCCGCCTCGCCGCTGCAGCGGTGACGATGCTGGTGTTGCTGATGTTGTTGATTTTGCTGGCCTGACAGGGCTGACAGGGCTGACAGGAATAACAGGGCTAACAGGAAACACAGGGCTAACAGGCGATTTGAACGTCATCGATGTCCAGTGGACCGTGCAGTACCGCATCAAAGACCCCGTGCACTTCTTGTTCAAGGTGCGCGATTCGCGGCAAACCGTCCGCGACATGGCCCAGGCCCCTCTGCGACGGGTCGTTGACAACCGGCCGGGCAGCGACATGCGCACCGCAGGCCGTGTGGCACAGGGCGTGACGCCGCCAGACACCATGACGCCCGCATTCACCGAAGCGAACGAAGCGCGACAGGACCGGGCGCGCACGATCAACCCGACTGACTGTGTGCATGCGTGACCAGCCCGACCTGGTGGCTGTTTTCGCCGCCAGCCACGTCTGCCGCATGGACGTGGCGCAAATGGCGCTGACGCACCAGCACAACGGGGCCGACACGGCCAGCGATGGCGAAACGGGTTTCGGCCGGCACCTGCTGCCACGCGCGATCACCGCTTACCGCGTTCATTCCTATGACTTTTCGGATAACCGCGTGACTGGCACTTTGCCGCAAGAGAAACCGAATGACTGGCGTGATGTGGGCGTCATCGCAGCCTGCCGCGCTGCTCAGCAGGGCGCGCTGGGAGGGGCGCCGAAGTTCGATCTGGACAACGCGCAGTGGCCCATCGGGCGCCGTGGCAAAACCAGACCGCATGCTGACGTTGCGACGGGCCCGGGCTGAATTAAGTGGTGCCGTGTGGTGAGTGGTACTGAGTGGTACTGAGTGGACCTGAGCAAGGCGGGATGCTGCTGATAATCCAGCTTTGCCCAACCAGGAAAGAGGTCTCGCGATGATCGTCGTTCACCACCTCAACGAATCCCGCTCGCAGCGTGTGCTGTGGCTGCTGGAAGAGCTGAATCTGCCCTACGAGATTGCCCACTACGCACGCGACGCGACCACGCGGCTGGCGCCGCCGGAATTGCAGGCGGTGCACGCGCTGGGCAAGTCGCCCGTGCTGGAAGACGCCGGCCTGAAGCTGATCGAGTCGGGCGCCATCGTCGACTACCTGATCCGCCGCCATGGTGGCGGCCAGCTGCAGCCGGCACAGAACACGGCCGAATTCGAGGCTTACAACCAGTGGTTGCACTACGCCGAAGGCTCAGCCATGCTGCCGCTGCTGCTGAAGCTGTATGTGGGGCGGCTGGGCGAAGCGGGGGCGCCGCTGCAAGCGCGCATCAGCAGCGAACTGAAGAACCACCTGGGCTATGTCGACGCATCGCTGCAAGGGCGGGAATGGTTGGTGGGCGACACGCTCACTGGCGCCGATGTCCAGATGAGTTTTGTCGCTGAAGCGGCGCGCGGGCTGCGCGCGGATTACCCGCACATGGACGCGTGGCTGCGACGTTTTCAGCAACGGCCCGCGTACCGGCGCGCGCTGGAGCGTGGCGGGCCCTATTCGATGGCGGCCTGAGGCCGGACAGCGCTTGCAAAGTAGACGATGCTGTGTCAACCTGAGCTGACATGTATTGATGTCAGAAAACCATGGACACCATGAATACGTTCCACACCTACCTCCTGTTCTTTGTTGCCATTGGCGTTCTCTTCGGGCTGCTGACGTACACCAACCGGCACTTGTTCAGCGAAGGCCCGACCCGGCCGGCAGATGGTGGTGACCCTGGCTTGCTGGAAGGCCGGCTGTACTGGCTGGCGCTGAGCAGTTGCTTGTGGCCCGTGCTGACGATGGCCGGCATTTACGCCGCCTGCAAGGGCAAGTTCACGCGCGACAAGATTTCGCGCATCGGCTGAAGCGCGGGCGCGTCGGCGCCCGCCCACTTTCAGATCACATTCACCCCTGAGCCGAGGCGCTGCCCCGCGACGTGGGACCATGCGGACCATGCGGGTGGGCTCGGTCTGGCCCGTGATGGCGACCTGGCCTTCATAGGCCGTCTAAACGGGTGAGGTGAGCGTGAAACAAAAACTGATCTGGCCTGTGCTGGCCCTGGTGCTGGCCCTGACGACTGCGATGCAGGTTGCCACGGCCGATTCGCAGGTTTCTTATCCGCCACTGCTCAAGCCAGCGGTGCAGGAAGCCAAGGCGGCCCGTCTGGCTGCGGAACTGCTGTCGCGATACCACTACAAGGCCGTGCCGCTGGACGATGCCTTGTCGAGCAAGATGTTCGACCAGTACCTGAAGAGCCTGGACCCGGAGAAGCTCTACTTTCTGCAGTCCGACATCGACCGCCTGGGTGTTGAGCGGACCCGGCTGGACGACGCGATCCTGAGCGAAGACCTGCGCGCACCGTTCGAGATATTCAACCTGTACGAGCGCCGCGCGGCTGAGCGAATGGCTTATGCCCAAAGCCTGCTGCCAGCGGGATTCGATTTCAAGCGCCAGGAGACGCTGCAGATCGACCGCAAGGACCAAGTCTGGCCGACCACTCGGGCGCAGTTGAACGAGCTCTGGCGCATGCGCGTCAAGAATGATTGGCTGCGCCTAAAGCTCGCTGGCCAAGCTGACCCGGCCATCGTCAAGATTCTGGCCAAGCGCTACGACAGCGTTTCCAAACGCCTGGGCAAGATCACCAGCGCCGATGCCTTCCAGGCGTTCATGAATGCCTATACGACAGCGATCGAACCCCACACCAACTACCTGGGCCCCCGGGCCGCAGAGGACTTCGGCATCGCGATGCGGCTGTCGCTGGTGGGCATCGGCGCGGTTTTGATCGAGATCGACGGCTACGCCACCATCCGCGAACTGGTGGCAGGTGGGCCGGCCAGCCTGTCGGGTCAGATCAAGGTGGGTGACCGCATCGTGGGCGTGGCCCAGGGTGCGGCTGGCGCCATGGAAGATGTCGTCGGCTGGCGCCTGGATGAGACGGTGGCCCTGATCCGCGGCACGGTCGCATCGACCGTGCGACTGGAAATCCTGCCGGCCGAAAGCGGGCCCGATGCTTTGAGCAAGACCGTGGTGATGGTCCGCAACACGATCACCATGCAAGACCGCGCGGCCAAGGCCAAGGTCTATTCGGCAACGGTGGGTGCGACCCAACATTTGGTTGGCGTGATCACCCTGCCCTCGTTTTACGAAGACGGCGAGGCGCTGCGCAAAGGGGATGCGAACTACCGCAGCGCTTCGCGCGACGTGGCCAAGTTGCTGGCGGATCTGAAGGCCCAGAAGGTGGACGGCGTGCTGGTGGACCTGCGCAACAACGGCGGTGGTTCGCTGCGCGAAGCCGTGGCGCTGACAGGTCTGTTCGTTGGCAAGGTACCGGTGGTGCAAACACGCAGTGCCAAGGGCGACATCCGCGTGGAAAAGAACGTCGACACGGGCCTGGCCTGGAACGGGCCGCTGGCGGTGCTGATCAACCGGGGCTCGGCATCGGCGTCGGAGATTTTCGCAGCAGCAGTTCAAGACTACGGCCGGGGCCTGATCATCGGTGAGTCCAGTTTCGGAAAAGGCACGGTGCAGACAGTCGCCAGCCTGGACCAATTCGCCCGCAATGCCACGCCGGCGTATGGCGAACTGAAGATGACGATTGCGCAGTTCTTCCGTGTGGACGGCGGCACGACCCAATTGCGCGGCGTGACGCCGGACATCGCGCTGCTGAAGGCCGGTGACGAGGCCGAGTTCGGCGAGTCGAGCTTCGACAACGCCTTGCCGTGGACCCGCATCCAGGCAGCCGACTACGCCCCCGTGGGCAACGTGAAGGCTCAGCTCCCCATCCTGCTGACCTGGCATGAAAGTCGCGTCCGGACCGACCAGGACTTTCAGCGCCTGTTGCAAGACGTGGCCCGGTCACAGGAATTGCGCAAGAACAACGTGATTTCGCTGAATGAAGAAGTGCGGCGCGCAGAGCGTGCCGCGCAGGCCAAGCGGCTCACCGCCATGTTGACTGCATCAGGCGCGGGCGCTGCGGCCAGTGCACTGGCAGACGATGGCCTTCAGTTCAACGAGCGGCAGCTCAGCAAGGATCTCGCGGCGTCGCAGACCCGGGACGCCGTCAAAGACGTTGTCCTGAACGAAGCTGTCAGCATCGTTTCCGACCAAGTGGCTCTGGTACCGGGCAAGCCAGCGACGGCAGCAGGCGAATCTGCGACTCGTCCGGTCGTGGTCATGGCCGTGCCGGCGGCTGCGCCAGGGAAATAGGGGCTGACTGAAAGCTCAGGATTTTTCGAAACCGCTCACATCCGGGCACCTGCGCGCGGCAGCCTGGACTGGGGGCCTGCTCCTGTCGATGAACGAGGCGGGCGCGTATCAGCTTCACTTTGAAGCGGTCACGCACCATCGGCTTGAGAAATGAATCTCTGGCCGCCGTCACCCCTGGGCAGGTCCGGGTGCGTCACCGAAAACCAGTTTGCCTACCTGCGCCCACTGGCCCGCGGTCGGAGCGGCTTCAGCGTCGATCGCATGGGCTGCGTGCGGGTCCAGCAAGCCAGCATCCACCGGGCGCATGCGCCTCCCTCTTTGTCCCACCTGGAAGGTGCGGCCTGGAGCTGAGGAGTGACCCGTGTTGGGTCGATGCGCAGTGAACCAGAAGTACACCGCTTGCCGCCGCTTCTTGCCGCCGCTTGCCGCCGCTTGCACAGTGCTGACGCTGACCGCAAGTGGCCGGATCTTGGCCGTACACGCCGCTGCCTCTGCGCCAGCGGGCGCCGCCGCAGCATCGGCTTTGGGCGCGCCAGAACGCAGCCGCCGAAGAGATGCCAGACCGACCCGGGTGAGCCGTTCGATCAGATCGATGGACGCCTATGGCGCCTCACCCCTTTGCATCCGAATCACCGGCCAGCCGACCTGCTGGCGCCACGCCTGGTGGCAGGGGGTAATCCAGAACGCTGGCGAACGCACGCAGCAACTCCAATTCCGCGGCGGTGGCTTTCCGATCGTGCCAGATGCTGACGGCACAGGCTGTCAGCAGCCGTGACTTGGCCGCAGGCGCCAGCAGATCCAGCTTGCCGAGGGCCTGATCCATATCTGCTGTCGTGATCTGGTCCTTCGCCAGCAGCGTCAGTCCCGTGGGAGCCAACCTGCTAACGGAAGCATCGAAAGCCGCTTGCGCGTTGTGCCTGCTCGCCGCACCAGCGTGCGCCACTGCCGACAGGACAATCTCAATTTCTCGCGTGAGTTGTCCTGTTTCCCGATACTTCACTGCAGCAGGCGATGGTTTTTCGAAGTGGCCGTCCAGATGCCTTGACAAGATCTTCTGCAGTGACCACTCGAACAGGTCAACCCTCGCGTCCATATTGATCAAGGCTGCCAGATTGTTCAGAAATGGGGTGCACTGGCTGTGTGACAACTGCTTCAGCGCTGGCATCGCAATATCGATGACCGGCAGCCGGAATCGCATGCCCAGCGTATTCATCTGTGGCATCAAACGGCGTGTCAAGGCGTAGACGTCCTTGTCGGCGCGGTCTTGCAGCAGCGCGAGTTGCCGTTCGCGCAGCCCTGGGTCCTTGTCCAGCAGCAGGCAGTAGATCACGGCCCGGGCGCCAAAGGGTTCACGCGCTGCGTCGCGAATCGGTGCGGGCATCTCAGACAGCAGCGACCGTGCAAGCACGACCGATTCCGGCGTAGGTCGAGCCACTTGGTCCACCATAGCAGCGGCCCCGGCTGCTGCGGCTTGTGCGGCCACAGTCGCCGCATTTCGGAACACATCGGGGCGTGGCATGGCCGACGTGCCGTCGGCTCTGGGTTGGCTTTCAGCGGCTGGTGGCGCTGCAGCAGCATCGAACTTGCCATTCCACTGGGGGTCGATCCGCAGGATGCGCTTGGCAAGCGGTGGATGCGTGGAAGACAGCCACTGCGTGAAACCTGTGACGCCCTGGGCAAAAAACGCATGGCTGACTTCAGCCGCGCCCGGGTTGCGCACAGCCGAGCCCGCCTTCACCGCGCCAATTCTCTTCAATGCACCCGCAATGCCATCTGGATTGCGGGTGAACTGAACGGCCGACGCGTCAGCCAGATATTCCCTTTGCCGGCTGACGGCGGCCTTGATCAGACCGCCGAAGAACGTCCCGGCAAAGCCGATCGCCATCAGCCCGACCGCCAGCGCCAATATCGCGATGCCGCTGTTGTCGTTACTGCGCCGGCGCCCCGAGAACGATGTCGAATACATCAGGTAGTAGCCCAGGATGCCCAACACGAGAATGCCGTTCAACGCACCGATCAAGCGGATGTTGAGCCGCATGTCGCCATTGAAGATGTGACTGAACTCGTGCGCGATGACGCCCTGCAATTGATCACGGTTGAGCTGCTCGATCGCTCCCTGGCTAATTCCGATTACGGCATCTCGCGGCGTGAACCCCGCAGCGAAGGCATTGATGCCGGGTTCGTCGACCAGCAGGTAAACCGGAGGCGCCGGCGTTCCCGATGCGATGGCCATTTCATCGACGACATTGAGCAGCTTGCGCTGGTTGGGCTCTTCTGTATTGCGCGGAATCAACTGTCCACCCAGCGATTCGGCAACGACCTTGCCACCGCCAGAC
>JBBQXN010000011.1:0-61624 GCA_038209585.1 Burkholderiales bacterium | reverse complement strand
CGCCGACCGCCACGCCTGCCTGATGGCCAACCATGGGCTGGTGGCAGGCGGCACCACGCTGCCGCACGCGGCCAAGGTAGCGGTGGAAATCGAAGCTCTGTGCGGCATCTACCTCCAGGCGCTGGCGGTCGGCGAGCCGGTGCTGCTGTCTCAGGATGAGATGCTGGAAGTCATCGAACGCTTTCGCGGCTACGGGCGGTCGCGCAGGCTGGCGTAGTTTGGCTGCTGGCGGCTGACCCGTCGCCGCTCTCGCCCTGAGACAATCCAGCCAATGCCCACCTGGCTTGAATCCTCCCCCCTGTGGGCCTATCTGTCGCTGGCCCTGCTGGCCCTGAACCTGCTGCTTCTGATGGTCTTGGCGCTGCGCCGGCCCGACGACAGTGCCACCCGGCAGGGCACAGAACAGCTACGTAGCCACATCGACCGGCTGGAACGTGAGTTGCGCGACGAACTCGGACGGCAAGGGCAGGGCACTCGGTCAGACCTGGCGGGCTTCCAGCAAATGCTGCTGGGCCAGAGCGGCGACGTGGCACGCACGCAAAACAAGCAGATCGACGGCTTTCGCGTTCAACTGGCCGCCATGCAGCAGCAGCAGGACGCCGGGCTGCGCCGCTTCAGCGACAGTTTGGCCGAACAACTGCGCGCCCTGGTTGAGAGCAACGACCGCCGTCAGACAGAAATGCGCCAAGCCGTGGAAACGCGGCTGGCGGCGCTGCAGGAAGGCAATGAGAAGAAGCTGGAGCAAATGCGCGCCACGGTGGATGAAAAGCTCCAAACCACGCTGGAAACGCGGCTGGGTGAAAGCTTCAAGCAGGTGGCCGATCGCCTGGAGCAGGTTCACAAAGGCCTGGGCGAGATGCAGACGCTGGCGCGCGACGTGGGCTCGCTCAACCGTGTGCTGACGAACGTGAAGACGCGCGGCATCTTCGGCGAGATGCAGTTGCACGGCCTGCTGGAACAGGTGTTCACGCCCGAGCAATACGCCGCCAACGTGGCCACGGTGCCGGGCAGTGCAGAGCGCGTGGAGTTCGCCATTCGCCTGCCGGGGCAGCGCAGCGATGGCGTGCCTTTGTGGCTGCCCATCGACGCCAAGTTTCCGCGTGAAGATTACGAGCGTTTGCTGGAAGCACAAGAACGCGCCGACCCGCTGGCCGTGGAAGCCGCTGCCAAGGCCATCGAGACACGGCTGCGAATCGAAGCCAAGAGCATCCGCGACAAGTACGTGGCGCCGCCGCACACCACCGACTTCGGCATCCTCTTCGTGCCCACCGAAGGCTTGTACGCAGAAGCGTTGCGCCGGCCGGGCCTGCTGGAAGCCTTGCAGCGCGAATACAAGGTCATGCTGGCCGGGCCCACCACCTTGCTGGCCACCTTGACGAGCCTGCAGATGGGTTTTCGCACGCTGGCGCTGGAGAAGCGTTCAGCTGAAGTGTGGGAAGTGCTGGGTGCGGTGAAAACCGAATTCGGCAAGTTCGGCGCTGTGCTCACCAAGGTCAAACGCAATCTGGAGCTGGCGGGCAAGACCATCGACGAGGCCGATACCCGCACCCGCGCCATGCAGCGGCGCTTGAAGAGCGTGGAAGCCATGCCCGACGCGCAGGTGGCGGGGCTGCTGCCCGGCCTGGCACAGACCGAGGCGGAAGACGAACCTGAAGACGCGTCTGAAGACGGAGCCGAAAACGCCAAAGCCTGAAGTCACACCAGCCAGCTCAGACGCCGCCGGCAGCCGCAGGCTGGTGGCCTTGATCGTGGGCCAGCTGGGCCTGCACTCGGCCATGGCCGGCTTGCGACTGGCTGCGCCGTTGCAGGCGCTGAACGAGGGCTACAGCGCCTGGGCCGTGGGATTGCTGCTGGCGCTGTTCGCGGCCGCCCCGGTACTGTTGGCGCTGCACGCCGGCCGCCTGGCCGACCGCCTGGGCTACCACCGGCCGGTGATGGTGGCCGCCGCATTGACAGCCACCGGCATGGCGCTGGCCGTGGCTTCCAGCCTGCTCAGCGGAACCCTGCACTTCGTCTTGCTGTGCGCAGCGGCCACCCTGGCCGGCAGTGGCGCCAACATGGGCATGCTGACCATCCAGCGTACGGCTGGCGTGGCGGCACGCGACGCCACCGAACGCGTGCGCATCTTCAGCTGGCTGGGTATCGCACCCGCTTTCGCCAACGTGCTGGGCCCCGTGGCCGTGGGTTTCATGATCGACGGTCTGGGCTTCACCGCCGCTTACGGCATGCTGCTGGCCATGCCGCTGGTGACCGTCTTCACCGCGCGCCTGGTACCTCGGGTGCCGCGCTCAGCGCCGGCTACAGCCGTGGTCGGCAGGCGCGCCTGGGACTTGCTGGCGGTGCCGGGCATGAAGCGGCTGTTGACCATCAACTGGCTGTTGTCGATGTGCTGGGACGTGCACAGTTTTGCCGTGCCCATCCTGGGCCATGAACGCGGCTTCTCGGCCAGCACGATCGGCCTGGTGCTGGGCAGCTTCACTTTGTCGGTGACCGGCGTGCGCCTGCTCGTTCCGCTGGTGGCGCATCGCCTGCAGGTCACGTTGGTACTGCGCTCGGCCATGCTGGGCACGGCCCTGGTGTTTGGGCTGTATCCGTTCGCAGGCACACCCTGGTTGATGGGCCTGTGTGCCGTGGTGCTGGGTGTGACCCTGGGCGCCGTGCAGCCCGTGGTGATGAACACCTTGCACCATCTGACACCAGACCAGCGCCATGGCGAGGCCCTGGCTTTCAGGTCGATGGCGATCAACGCCTCCAGCACGGTGATGCCCCTGGTTTTCGGGGCCAGCGGCGCTGTGGTCGGCGCGGGCGTGCTGTTCTGGATGGTGGGTGGCTTGGTGGGCGCAGGTGCGTGGTTGGCGCGGCGCTTCACGCCGGCCTGACAGTGCTGGCCTGACAGTGCTGGCCTAGAACCGCACGCCGCCCGACTCGGGTGGTGTTGAGTCAGGCGGCGCCACAGGCGGCAGGGCACGCACGCGAGGCGGCGGTGCGGCAGCCACGGCCGGGCGCGGTGGCCGTGCCACCAGCGCCACTACCGCAGGCGGCTGCCAGCCGGGCGGCAGCTTGTTTTCCCGCGGATAGCCAGCAGCGTCCAGATACGACTGCCAGTCGCCAGATGAGAAACCACGCACCGGCTGCGCGCCAATGGTCAGTGACGGTACGGTGCGCGCACCGATCAGCACGACCAGGGCTTGCGCGTCTTGTTCGGTGGCAATGCTGCGTTCGCGGTACGGCACGCCGCGCTCGCCCAGCCACTGACGGCCGCTGTCGCAAGCCGGGCAGTCGGCCGAGGTGTACAGCACCACCGGATAACGTTGGCTGAGCTGGCGCAATTCGATCGGCAGGTTGACCGACGTGGTCGCCGCTGTGGCCGGTGTGCTGCCCAACGGCGTCACACGCATGCTGGCGTCAGCCGGTGGCCGGTCGGTGTAGGTCACGCTGCCGTCGGGGCTGACCACTTTGTACTGCGCCAGCGCCAGAGCGGGCACGCTGGCGAGCAGGGCCACGATGGTCAAAAAGCGATGCTGCAGTGCCATGGCTGTTCCTGTTTGCGCTGGATATCTGATCTTTAAGACAGGCCCTGGTGACGCAACAGGGCGTCTAGTTGCGGCTCACGGCCGCGAAAGGCCTTGAAGCTGTCGATGGCTGGCCGGCTGCCGCCCACTTCCAGGATATCGGCGCAAAAGCGCGCACCTGTTGCTGCGTCGAACACACCGGTTTCTTCAAAGGCACTGAAAGCATCGGCTGACAGCACTTCGGCCCAGGCATAACCGTAATACCCGGCCGCGTAGCCACCGTCGAACAGGTGCGTGAAGCTGAGCGGGTAGCGCAGGAAATCGGGCGGCATCACAGGTGCGACTTCCTCGCTCACTTCAGCCATCAGTGCCAAAAGCTGGCATTCGCTGCCGGGCTCGCCATGCAGGCGCATGTCGAAAAGGCCGAGTTCGCAATGGCGCAGCATGTACAGGCCATTCTGGAAATTTCGCGCCGCCAGCATGCGGTCGAACAAGGCGCGTGGCAACGGCTCGCCAGTTTCAGCATGGGCGGACAGGCGCTGCAGCACGTCCCATTCCCAGCAGAAGTTTTCCATGAACTGGCTGGGCAGCTCGCAGGCATCCCATTCCACACCAGCCAGGCCAGACACAGCCAGCTCGTCCACACGCGTGAGCATGTGGTGCAGACCGTGGCCGAATTCGTGGAACAGGGTGATGAGGTCGTCGTGCGTCAGCCCCGTGGGCTTGTCGCCCACGGGGCTGGAGAAATTGCACACCAGATGGGCCAGCGGCAGTTGCAGCGTGCCGTCCGGGCGCAGCCAGCGCTGGCGCGCGTCGTCCATCCAGGCGCCCGAGCCTTTGCCCGGGCGGGCCAGCAGGTCGAGATAGAAGCCCGCCACAGCCTGGTCGTCGCGGTAGACGCGATAGAACCGCGCGGTGTCATGCCAAAGGGGCGCATCCTGTTGCCGAATGGCCACGCCGAACAAGGTCTCGACCAGGTGGAACAAGCCCTGCAGCACCTGGGGCAAGCTGAAGTACTGCTTGACCTCGGCGCTGCTGAAGGCAAACAGCGACTGCTTGAGCTTTTCGCCGGCGTAGGCTCGGTCCCAGGCCTGCAGGTCGGGCAGGCCGAGTTCAGCAGCGGCAAAGGCGCGCAACTCGGCCAGTTCGCGCTGCGCATGCGGGCGCGCACGCTGCGCCAGGTCGCGTACGAACTTCAGTACGTCGTCTGGCGCCTTGGCCATCTTGGGCACCAGCGACAAGTGCGCGTAGCTGGGCAGGCCCAGCAGGGCAGCTTCTTCCTGGCGCAGTGCCACCAGTTCCTGCACGACAGTGCTGTTGTCGTGCGCTGGCGCACCCAGCTCGCTGGCGCGTGTGTTGTACGCGCGGAAAAGTGTTTCGCGCAGCGTGCGCAGGTCGGCGTACTGCAGCACCGGGATGTAGCAAGGCATCTGCAGGCTGAGCTTGCAGCCTTCCTTGCCTTCTGCTTGGGCAGCCTTGCGCGCGGCCTGCACTACATCGGATGGCACGCCCGCCAAGTCCGCTTCAGGAACGAAGAGGGTGTAGGCGTCAGTGGCGTCGAGCACATGCTCGCCAAACTGCTGCGACAGCGCGGCGCTGCGGTCCTGGATGGCGGCAAAACGCTCACGCGCCGCGCCTTGCAATTCGGCGCCGCCCAGAACAAAATCGCGCAAGGCATCGGCCAGCGCCTTGCAGCGCGCCGGGCCCAGTGTCTGCGCCGCCGGGCTGGCTGCCAGCGCCTTGTACTTGGCGAAGAGACGCTCGTCGGCGCCCAGGCGCGTGTAGAAATCGGTGATGCGCGGCAGGTTCTCGCCATGCGCTGCACGCAAAGCAGGCGTGTCGGCCACAGACTGCAGAAAGTTCACATGACCCCAGGCGCTGCGCAGGCGCTCTACCGCCACATCCAGCACGGCTGAAATCGCGTCGTAGTCGGCGGGTACGTCGGGGCCGACCACGCGTTCCAGCGCCGCGTCGGCTTCAGCCAGCAGCACATGC
This sequence comes from Burkholderiales bacterium, assembly GCA_038209585.1. Lineage (GTDB taxonomy): Bacteria > Pseudomonadota > Gammaproteobacteria > Burkholderiales > Burkholderiaceae_C > Rubrivivax. The sequence continues at coordinate 56,117 of JBBQXN010000011.1, read as the reverse complement.
AGTGCCGGCGTCACGTGCTCGGGCCGAATAACGTCGAAAGGTGGCAAGTCAGTCCGCTGCAACAGGGGGTTGTCGTTCATGGTGAGGCCTCAGCCGCTTGCAAAGTGTTGAGTAGCAGCATGGTGATGGTCATCGGACCCACGCCACCGGGAACGGGCGTGATCCAGCCGTTTTCCCCCAGGGCTTCACGCACAGCGGGGAAATCGACATCGCCGCAGAGCTTGCCGGCATCGTTCCTGTTCATGCCCACGTCGATGACGACAGCGCCGGGCTTGACCATATCGGCGCGCAGCGTGTTCTGCCTGCCCACGGCCACCACCACCACGTCGGCACTTCGGGTGTGCACGGCCACATTCGCCGTGGCGCTGTGGCAAACGGTGACGGTGGCGTTCGCCTGCAGCAGCAGCAAGGCCATGGGCTTGCCCACGGTGTTGCTGCGCCCGACGACCACGGCCTGCTTGCCGTACAGCGCGATACCTGTGCTTTCGATGAGCTTCATGCAGCCGTAGGGCGTGGCGGGGCGCAGGCCGGGCAAGCCGGCCATCAGGCAGCCGGCGGAATGCACCGAGAAGCCGTCCACGTCTTTGACGGTCGCAATGGCTTCGATGACCTTGTGCGCATCGATGTGGGCCGGCAGCGGCATTTGCACCAGGATGCCGTGGATGGCGGGGTCGGCATTCAGCGCCGCCACGCGGGCCAGCAGCGCGGCTTCGCTGAAGGTGGCGTCGTAGCGCTCCAGCACCGAATGCAGGCCATGTTCTTCACAGGCCTTGACCTTGTTGCGCACATAGACCGCACTGGCCGCGTCGTTGCCGACCAGGATCACGGCCAGGCCCGGTTGGCGCCCGGCAGCAGTCATGGCCGCAGCGCGTGCACCGACTTGTTGTCGGGTTTCGCGCGAAAGGGCTACCCCATCGATCAGCTTGGCACTCATGGCAACGGTTTGAGGTCGATCAAGAAAAAGGCCGCATGAGTGCGGCCTTCACATGTTGAAACCAGCATGCTGCAGACCTCAGACCTTGGTCTGCGCGCCCAGAGCAATCTTCAGCAGGTCGGCCACGGTATTGGCGTTGAGCTTTTCCATGATGTTGGCGCGGTGCGCCTCGACCGTCTTGATGCTGATGCCCAGGTCGTCTGCAATCTGCTTGTTCAGCCGGCCGGCGACGATGCGTTCCAGCACCTGGCCTTCCCGCGTGGTCAGGCGCGACAGCAGCGCGTCGCGGCTGGCCTGCTCTTGATGCTGGCTGAAGGCGTTGCGTGCCTGGTCCAGCATGCGTTCGACCAGGCCCAGCAGGTCTTCTTCCTTGAAAGGCTTCTCGATGAAGTCCATTGCGCCTTTCTTCATCGTCTGCACGGCCATGGGCACGTCGCCATGGCCGGTAATGAAGACGATCGGCAGGGGGCTTTTGCGTTCCAGCAAGCGGTCTTGCAGTTCCAGCCCGCTCATGCCGTCCATGCGGATGTCAGCAATCATGCAGGCCACTTCGCGTGGGTCAAAGCGGCTGAGGAAGGATTCCGAGGAATCGAAACACTTCACTCGGTAGTCTTTGCCCTCGAGCAGCCACTGAAGGGAATCGCGCACGGCCTCGTCGTCATCGACGACATAGACGGTGCCCTTTTTGGGGATCAGGCTCATTCGGATGCGACGCGTGAAACGCCGGAGTTCATGGAAGAAACGTCGTCGAGTGCGCCGGGCTGCGTGTCGTGTGTGCTGCTTTCCATACCGATCCGCGCCGCGACTTCCAGGGGAACTGTGAACGAAAATCGGCACCCGACAGCCTGATCGCCATTGTAGAGGTTCTGTGCACGCATCCTGCCCTGATGCGACTCGATGATGGTGCGGCACAAGCTCAAGCCGATGCCCAGGCCCTCGGCCTTGGTGGAGAAGAAGGCTTCATACAACCGCTTGGCCACTTCATCCGGGAAGCCCGGCCCCATGTCGGTGACGCTGAATTCGATCACCCCACCTGAATCGGCCATGTGCTTGGGCACCACGCGCAGTTCGATGTGGCGGCGCGGCGGCGGCAGCTGCGCACCGTCGATGGCCTCGGCCGCGTTCTTCAGCAGGTTCAGCAGCACCTGTTCGATGAGGATGGGATCCACCATGATCGTCGGCAAACGTTGCGCCACGTAGGTGTGGATGGCGACATTGCGCCGCCGCAGCTCGAACCCGGCCAGCTCCACTGCGTCGTCGACGATTTGTCGCGCTTGCGCAGGTTGGCGCTGCAGCTCGCTGCGTTTCACGAAGGCACGGATGCGCTTGATGATCTGGCCGGCGCGTTCAGCCTGCCGCGCGGTTTTTTGCAGCGCAGCGATCAGGTCATCTTGTGCGATCGATCCAGCCTTAACGCGCGAGACCATGCCGTTGCAGTAATTCGTGATGGCCGTCAATGGCTGATTCAGCTCATGGGCCACCGAACTGGCCATCTCGCCCATGGTTACCAGCCGGCTCGTCACCTGGGCTTTTTCAAGCTGCGCGGCAAACTGCTCCTCGGCGCGCAGCCGTGCCGTGATGTCGGTGGCAATCAGCATCTGTGCCAGCCGGCCGTCGGTCCACTGCAGATAGCGTGAGCGCACGTCGAACCATTTCTGCAGCGATTCGACATAAACCTCGCGCGGGTTGGTGCCGCTCTCCGTCAGCACCTCGGTGGGCAGGCCTGAGAGCGCGTCGACCTCGTCACCGTCGTCGTCGGCAAATCCCCTGCGGCCGTCCTCGGTCACGCCGCCAGCCATCAGCAGGTGGCCTTTGGCGTCGCTGCCAAACCAGAGCCGGTAGCTGCGGTTGGCGAACAGCAACTCGCCCGGTTGGACCGACAGCACCGAAACGGCAGCGTCCAGGCCTTCCAGCACGGTGGTGAAGCGCTCATGGCTGGCAGTGAGCTGGTCGCGGATGCGCTTGGCCTCGGTGATGTTGGTCATGCTCGTCATCCAGCCGGTCTGCTGCCCCTTGGGGTCGATCAGCGGGCTGACGTACATGCGGCCATCGAAGACGCTGCCGTCTTTGCGCAAGACCTTCACTTCGATGCCACCGGCCGGGCTGCGGCCTTGCAATTCCTGCTTGAGCAGCCGCGCGTTCTCTTCCAGCCGGTCGGGCGGCCAGTGCGGGTAAGGTGGCATGGCACCCACGAGTTCGTCGTTGCCCAGGCCCGTCATCTGGCAAAAGGCAGCGTTGACGTAGGTGATGCGTCCTTCCAGGTCCATGGCGCGCATGCCTGTGGGCATGCTGTTTTCCATGGCGCGGCGGAAATTGGTTTCCTGCACCAGAGCACCCTGGATCTGCCCGCGCCTGCGCATGTGGCGCCAGGTGCCCAGCAGCATCCACACCGTGAGCACCGACAGCGACACCACCATCCAGAACAGGCTGTTGCCGATCAGGCCGATGGACGTGCGGTAGCCATGCCCGCGCAACAGCAAGCCGTTGAGCGGCGGCGTCAAAGGCGCGTCGCTGGTGATGAGTGGGCGAAACCGGTTCGGGCCTGGCTTGCCGGGCATTTGCGTCACGGTGGACGCCAGGGTGGTCTGCTGCGCGTCAACGATGGAAATCGAATGCCGGCGTGAAACTTCAGGCGGCACAAACCGCCGCAGCAAGCCTTCGACGGAATATTCGGCGATCAGCGTGCCGGTGAAGATGCCGCGCTCGATCAGCGGCACGTGCAACTGGAACACCGGGGCATTGCCGCCTACCCCGGCCACGAGCATGGCGCGCGAATAGACAGGCTGGCGTGCCTGGCGCGCGGCCAGGAAGGCGCGCTCCGATTCACTGCCACTGCTTTCCACAGGCAACAGTGGCACAGGGGCGCCTTCACCTTCAGTGAGCACCGGCGGGTAGATGGCGGCCCAGTGGCTGGCACGCGGCTTTCGCAATGCAGTGACCCAGCTCACATGCGTGACCTCAGGTCGCTCGCTGACGAAGGCCGCAGCCTGCAAGCTGAAGTTGTCAACGCTGATCTCGCGCGCCACCAGTTCACGCGCCATGCGCACCAGCGCTTCTTCGTTCTGGATCAACCGCAAGCCGACTTGCTGCTGCGTGATTTCTGTATCGCGGCGGACCGAATCGGTCTCCCGCTCGATTTCCTCGTTGCGCAAGGTCCAGAACGCAGAAATGATGGCTGCTAAAAACAGCAGTACCGAAAGCAACGGCCCCAGCGTGGCATACCGGTCCTGCCGGGAGGGCGACTGCCGGCGCCACCAGCCGTTGAACCAGCGTCGCAGTGCAGGCCGGGCTGCACTGCGAAAACGAACGGGAGGAGCATCGGCCATCAGCGGATTATCCGGGCGGAGCCCCGATAACACCCGAGTTCGTTATTCCATATTGTGAAAACATAAAGCACTATTTGAAATCAACGCCCGCTGTGACAAACTGCAGCCCGCTGCGAAAACCAGAACCATCAGGAGACAAACATGTCCGCCATGCCCGAGTCTGTCCTTGGCGCTGCCGCCAACGACACCGATGCCCAGGAAACCCGCGAATGGCTGGACGCCCTGTCCGCCGTAATTGCCGCTGAAGGCCCTGAGCGTGCGCACTACCTACTGGAACAGCTGCTGGAACATGCGCGCCAGGCGAGCATCGACATGCCGTTTTCAGCCAACACCGGGTACGTCAACACCATCGAGCCCGACCAGGAAGAGCGCAGCCCGGGCAACCTGGAGCTGGAAGGAAGACTGCGTGCCTACATGCGCTGGAACGCCATGGCTTTGGTGGTCAAGGCCAACCGCCTGCACCCTGCCGATGGCGGCGACCTGGGCGGCCACATCAGCAGCTTTGCCAGCGTGGCGCACATGTTCGCGGCCGGCTTCAACCACTTCTGGCATGCCGACAACGCCGAGCGTGGCGGCGACCTGCTCTACATCCAGGGCCACAGCAGCCCGGGTATTTACGCCCGCGCCTTCATGGAAGGGCGCATTACTGAAGAACAGATGCTGAACTTCCGCCAGGAAGTGGGCGGCAAGGGCTTGAGCAGCTACCCACACCCCAAGCTGATGCCCGAGTTCTGGCAGTTCCCCACCGTCAGCATGGGCCTGGGGCCGTTGATGGCCATTTACCAGGCGCGCTTCCTGAAATACCTGCACGCGCGCGGCATTTGCGACACCAAAGACCGCAAGGTCTGGGTTTTCTGCGGCGACGGCGAGATGGACGAGCCCGAAAGCCTGGGCGCCATTGGCCTGGCGGCGCGCGAGAAGCTGGACAACCTGATCTTCGTCGTCAACTGCAACCTGCAGCGCCTGGACGGCCCGGTGCGCGGCAACGGCAAGATCATTCAAGAGCTGGAAGGCGAATTCCGCGGCAGCGGCTGGAACGTGATCAAGCTGATCTGGGGCAGCAACTGGGACCCGCTGTTGGCGCGCGACAAGGACGGCGCGCTGAAGAAGATCATGCTCGACACGCTGGACGGCGACTACCAGGCCTTCAAGGCCAACGACGGCGCTTTCGTGCGCAAGAACTTTTTCGGCCGCGACCCGCGCACGCTGGAGCTGGTGGCCAAGATGAGCGACAAGGATGTGTGGAACCTGCGCCGCGGCGGGCATGATGCGAACAAGGTCTACGCCGCTTTCCACCGCGCCAACAACCACCAAGGCCAGCCCACCGTGCTGCTGGTCAAAACGGTCAAGGGCTGGGGCATGGGCAGTGCCGGCGAAGGCAAGAACACGGCTCACCAGGCGAAGAAGCTCAGCGACGAGGACATCAAGTTCTTCCGCGATCGCTTCAACATCCCCGTGGCCGACAAAGACCTGGCCGACATCCCTTTCTATAAGCCGGCCGACAACACGCCGGAAATGAAGTACCTGCACGAACGCCGCGAGGCGCTGGGCGGCTACCTGCCGGCGCGCCGTACCAAGGCCGATGAGCAATTCACCGTGCCCGCCATCGAAACCTTCAAGGCCGTGCTGGACCCGACCGCAGAAGGGCGCGAGATCAGCACCACGCAGGCTTACGTGCGCTTCCTGACGCAACTGCTGCGCGACCAGGCGCTGGGCCCGCGCGTGGTGCCCATTCTGGTAGACGAGGCGCGCACCTTCGGCATGGAAGGCCTCTTCCGCCAGATCGGCATCTACAACCCCGAAGGGCAGAAGTACACGCCGGTCGACAAGGACCAGGTGATGTATTACCGCGAAGACAAGGCCGGGCAGATACTGCAGGAAGGTATCAACGAGGCCGGCGGCATGGCCAGCTGGATTGCCGCGGCGACCTCGTATTCGACGAACAACCGGCTGATGGTCCCGTTCTACGTTTACTACTCGATGTTCGGCTTCCAGCGCATCGGCGACCTGGCCTGGGCCGCCGGCGACATGCAGGCGCGCGGCTTCCTGCTGGGCGGTACCAGCGGGCGCACCACGCTGAACGGCGAAGGCCTGCAGCATGAAGACGGTCACAGTCACATCCTGGCCGGAACTATCCCGAACTGCATTTCTTACGACCCCACGTTTGCGCACGAGGTCGGTGTCATCCTGCACCACGGCCTGAAGCGCATGGTGGAGCGGCAGGACAACGTCTACTTCTACATCACGCTCTTGAACGAGAACTACCCCATGCCAGGCCTGAAGGCGGGCACCGAAGAGCAGATCATCAAGGGCATGTATCTGCTGGAAGAAGCCCGGCCTGAAAAGAAGAAAACGCCGCAAGTCAACTTGCTGGGCAGCGGCACCATCCTGCGCGAAAGCCAGGCCGCCAAGACCTTGCTGCTCGACGACTGGGGTGTGGCCGCCAATGTGTGGAGCTGCCCCAGCTTCAACGAACTGGCGCGCGATGGCCAGGACTGCGAACGCTGGAACCTGCTGCACCCGGGCGAAACGCCACGCGTGCCTTTCGTCGAACAGCAGCTTGCCGATCACGCCGGCCCGGTGGTGGCTTCAACCGACTACATGAAGAGCTTTGCCGACCAGATCCGCGCCTTCATTCCGGCAGGCCGGCCCTACAAGGTGCTGGGCACCGACGGCTTCGGGCGCAGCGACTTCCGCAGCAAGCTGCGCGAGCACTTCGAGATCAACCGCCACTACATCGTGGTGGCGGCCTTGCGGGCGCTGGCCGATGAAGGCACGGTGCCGGTGGCCAAGGTGACTGAGGCGATCAAGAAATACGGCATCGATACCGACAAGCCCAATCCGCTGATCGCCTGAGCGCCGAGCTGCGGCACCCCAATAAGACAAACATACGGAGAGTGACCATGGCTTTGGTCGAAGTGAAAGTACCCGACATCGGCGACTTCAAAGAAGTGGAAGTCATCGAAGTGCTGGTGAAGGCCGGCGACACCGTGGCAGTGGACCAGTCTTTGCTGACGGTGGAAAGCGACAAGGCATCGATGGAAATTCCTTCCACACATGCCGGTGTGGTGAAAGAACTCAAGGTTGCGCTGGGTGAAAAGGTGGGTGAAGGCAGTGTGGTGCTGATGATGGAGGTGCAGGCGGAGGCGCCCGCACCCGCGCCCGCGCCCGCGACCGCACCCCCACCCGCACCCGCGCCTGAGGCAGCGCCTCCCCCATCGCCAGAGCCAGCACCTGCGCCGGCAGCAGCGGCCACGCCTGCGCCGGCGCCCCAAACACAGCCTGCGCCCGCGTCCGCCAAAGCCCCCAGCGGCGCGCTGCCCCATGCGTCGCCTTCCATCCGCCGCCTGGCGCGCGAATTGGGCGTGCCGTTGGAAGAAGTCGCCGGCTCAGGCCCCAAAGGCCGTATCACGCAAGACGACGTGCAAGGCTTCGTCAAGGAAGTGATGTCTGGCGCGCAGCAAACCGCTGCTCAGAAGGCCAAAGCGCCCGCTGGCGGCGAGTCGGCTGGCGGCAGCTTCCCGGGCTTGCTGGCCTGGCCGAGCGTCGATTTCGCCAAATTCGGCGCCATCGAACGCAAGGACCTGAGCCGCATCAAGAAGCTCAGCGGCGCCAACCTGCACCGCAACTGGGTGCTGATTCCGCATGTCACCAATCACGACGATGCCGACATCACCGAGCTCGAAGCCTTCCGCGTTTTGCTGAACAAGGAAAACGAGAAGTCGGGCGTGAAGGTCACGATGCTGGCCTTCCTCATCAAGGCCGCCGTGGCAGCGCTGAAGAAGTTCCCGGACTTCAATGCCAGTCTGGACGGTGAGCAGTTGGTGCTGAAGAAGTACTTCCACATCGGCTTTGCCGCCGACACCCCCAGCGGCCTCGTGGTGCCGGTGATCAAGGACGCCGACCAGAAAGGCGTGCTGCAGATCAGCAAGGAAATGGGCGAACTGGCCGCCAAGGCGCGCGAAGGCAAGCTGGGCCCGGCCGACATGACGGGTGGCTGCTTCTCCATCAGCAGCCTGGGCGGCATAGGCGGGCGGTACTTCACGCCCATCATCAATGCGCCAGAAGTGGCCATCATGGGCGTGTGCCGCAGCAGCACCGAACCGCGCTGGGATGGCAGTGCGTTTATGCCGCGCCTGATCCTGCCGCTGAGTCTGAGCTGGGACCACCGCGTCATCGATGGCGCCACCGCCGCGCGCTTCAACGCGTATTTCGCCGGCATCCTGGCCGACTTCCGCCGTGTCTTGTTGTGAGAGCCCAGATGACTACGCTCGATATTCAGGTTCCGGACATCGGCGACTTCGATGAAGTCACCGTCATTGAGGTGCTGGTCAAGCCAGGAGATAGCGTCAAGGTCGAGCAAAGCCTGATCACGGTGGAAAGCGACAAGGCTTCGATGGAGATTCCAGCCTCGCATGCAGGCGTGGTGAAGTCTCTGGCGATCGCCGTGGGCGACAAGGTGAAGATGGGATCGGTGATCCTGGCGCTGGAAGTTGCTGGCGAAGCGGCCCCCGCGCCTGCAACTTCACCCGCACCGGTCCCAGCCCCGGCCGATGTCCCGGCCCCGGCCGCCGCCACCACAGCTGCCAGCCACAGCGGCGGCGCCGACATCGAATGCGATCTGGTCGTGCTGGGCGCCGGCCCCGGCGGCTATTCAGCTGCTTTCCGCGCCGCAGATCTGGGCATGAAAACCGTACTCGTCGAGCGCTTCCCGGCGCTGGGGGGCGTGTGCCTGAACGTGGGCTGCATTCCCAGCAAAGCGCTGCTGCACGTGGCTGCGGTGATGGACGAGGCGGCGCACTTCACTGACCTGGGCATTGACTTCGGCGCGCCCAAGATCGACATGGGCAAGCTGCTGGCACACAAGAACAAGGTCGTGGGCAAGCTCACGGGCGGGCTGGCGGCCATGGCCAAGATGCGCAAGGTCACGGTGGTGCAGGGCGTGGGTGAATTCATCGACCCGCACCACCTGAAGGTCACGGCCGAGGACGGCAAGACACAAGTTCTGAAATTTAGAAACGCCGTCATCGCCGCAGGCTCAGAAGCGGTGAAGCTGCCCTTTCTGCCCCAGGACGATCGCATCGTCACCAGCACCGGCGCGCTGGAACTGCGGCAGAAACCAGAGCGCATGCTGGTCATCGGCGGCGGCATCATCGGCCTGGAGCTGGGCACGGTCTACAGCACCCTGGGCGCGCAGTTGGACGTGGTGGAGATGCTGGACGGCCTGATGCAGGGTGCAGACCGTGACCTGGTCAAGGTCTGGCAGAAGATGAACGCGCACCGCTTCCAAAAGCTGATGCTGAAGACCAAGACCGTGGGCGCTGAAGCCACGGCTGACGGCATTCGCGTGCAGTTCGAAGGCCTGGACGGCACCCAGAGCGAAGGTCTGTACGACCTGGTGTTGCAAGCCGTGGGCCGCACGCCCAATGGCAAGAAAATCGGCGCAGACAAAGCCGGTGTGCAGGTATCGGACCGCGGCTTCATCAGCGTAGACACGCAGATGCGAACCAACGTGCCGCACATCTACGCCATCGGCGACATCGTCGGCCAGCCCATGCTGGCGCACAAGGCCGTGCACGAAGGCCATGTCGCGGCCGAAGTGGCTTCCGGTGACGACAAAGCACGCTTCGACGCCCGAGTGATTCCGAGCGTGGCCTACACCGACCCCGAAGTGGCCTGGGTGGGCTTGACCGAAGACGAGGCCAAGGCCCAGGGCATCAAGGTGAAGAAAGGCCTGTTCCCCTGGTCGGCCAGCGGGCGGGCCATTGCCAATGGCCGCGACGAAGGTTTCACCAAGCTGCTGTTCGACGAGACCACGCAGCGCATCGTGGGCGGCGGCATCGTCGGAACACATGCCGGCGACATGATCGGCGAGGTGGCCCTGGCCATCGAGATGGGCGCCGATGCGGTGGACATCGGCAAGACCATCCACCCGCACCCCACGCTGGGCGAGACCATCGGCCTGGCGGCTGAAGTGGCGCATGGCAGTTGCACGGATTTGCCGCCCGCGCGGCGCTAGGCGCTTTTGCCCTGGCACGGCACAGCGACTGCGCCGTGCCTGTCAGTGCCATCCCCTAGACTCGAACCCATCCCACGTCTTCGAGCGCTTTTTGGGGCGCTGCTTTTTGAGCGCCGTTTGAGCGACATATCCCATGCCTGAACCTCTTGCCGCTGGCTCTGCTGCCGACCTGACTGCTCTGTCTGTAGCCCTGGCCCGCGTGATCGACCCGCAAACCGGGCGCGACTTCGTCAGCACCAAGCAGCTGAAGAACCTGAAATGCGACGGCCAGGCGCCGGCGCTGGAAGTGTCATTCGACGTCGAACTGCCCTACCCGGGCAAGAGCCAGATGCCGGCACTGCGCAAGGCCTTCATCGCTGCGGCGCGCACGGTGCCGGGTGTGGCCAACGTCAGCGTCAACATCACCAGTCGCATCACGGCGCATGCCGTACAGCGCGGCGTGCAGTTGCTGCCCAGCGTGAAAAACGTGATCGCCGTGGCCTCCGGCAAAGGCGGCGTGGGCAAGAGCACCACCACGGTCAACCTGGCCCTGGCGCTGGCGGCCGAAGGCGCCAGCGTGGGCATCCTCGACGCCGACATCTACGGTCCCAGCCAGCCCATGATGATGGGGATCAGCGGCCGGCCGGAAAGCGTGGACGGCAAGAGCATGGAGCCGATGGAAAACTACGGCGTGCAGGTCATCAGCATCGGCTTCCTGGTCGATGCCGACCAGGCCATGATCTGGCGCGGCCCCATGGCCACGCAGGCACTCGAACAACTCTTGCGGCAGACGAACTGGCGCGAACTCGACTACCTGCTGATCGACATGCCGCCGGGCACAGGCGACATCGCGCTGACGCTGAGCCAGCGTGTGCCGCTCACGGGCGCCATCATCGTCACCACGCCGCAAGACATCGCTTTGCTGGATGTGCAGCGCGGCGTGGAAATGTTCAAGAAAGTCGGCGTGCCCATCCTGGGCATCGTCGAGAACATGGCCACCTACAGCTGCCCGAACTGCGGCCACACCGAACACATCTTCGGCGAAGGCGGCGGCGCGCGCATGGCCGCCAAGTACGGCGTCGACAGCCTGGGCAGTCTGCCGCTGACCATGAGCATCCGCGAACAAGCCGACAGCGGCCGGCCTACCGTGGTGGCCGACCCCGACAGCACGATTGCCAACACCTACCGCGACATCGCACGCCGTGCGGCAGTGAAGGTCGCGCAGCAGGCCAAAGACTTTTCCTCGAAGTTCCCGACCATCCAGGTCAGCAAGGGCACCTGATCGGCCCTGGGCGGGGTGCCGGGGCAAGGGCCGGTGCGCTTCATGTCAGCTCTGTGCCCACCAGCCGCACGCGAAACACAGCGCCCACCCGGTCGCCACGATTGCCCGCCACGATGTCGCCGCCGTAACGCTGCACCAGGCCGCGGCTGATCCACAGCCCCAGGCCGGTGCCGTCTTTTTTACGCGTGACGAAGGGCTGGAACAACTGCGCCAGCAGCTCAGGTGCCAGCCCCGGGCCGGTGTCCAGGATCTCGACCTCGACGCCTGCGGCAGTGCCTTCTTTCCAGTCTCGGGTGCGCAGCGTCAGCTCGCCGCCTTGCGGCATGGCCTGGATGGCGTTGATCAGCAGGTTGACCAGTACCTGGTGAAGTTCCTGGCGGTTGATGTTGGCCAGCCGCGTGGCCGCCAAGTCGCGGTGCACTGCAATGTGCGTGCGCGCTGTCAGGTGGACCACCAGCAGCAGGCTGTCTTCCAGGGCGGCGGAACAGTCCACGGCTTCGACATAACCCGCAAAGTCGGCAGGCCGCGCAAACTGCAGCAGTTGCGTGACGATGAGCCGCATGCGCTCGATCTGGTCGTCGATGAGGCGCAATTCGGCCCGCACCCGCGCGGTGTTTTCAGCGTCCAGCAATTCGCGCACCAGGTCCAGGTTGCCTTGAATGACGGCGATGGGGTTGTTCACCTCGTGCGCGATGCTGGCCGTCATTTGCCCGACGGTGGCCAGCTTCTCGTTCTTCACCAGCTGGTCCTGGGCCTGCGCAAGCTGTGCCGTGCGTTCAGCCACCTTGGCGTCGAGCGCCGCGTTCCAGGTTTGCAGCGCCCGGGTGTTGTCGTCGACATTGTCCAGGAGCTGATCGAAGTGCCGTGCCAGGCGGCCGATCTCATCGAGTTGGCTCTCATCACCCGCCTCGCCACCTGAGCCCACCCGCGCCGCGCTGTCCCCAGCCTGCACACGCTGCATGGTGGCTTCCATGTCTTCCAGCGGCCGAAACACGGCGCGTGCCCAGCGCAGCGATACGAAAGTCGCAGCAATCATCACGGCAAAGAACACCGCCCCGATGCTGGCCAGCAGGGCGTACTTCAGCAGCGTGAACGGCTTTTCGGTGAAGCCGACGTAGAGCATGCCCACGCGTTCGCCCGCGCTGTCCACCAGCGGCTGGTAGGCCGATACATACCATTCGTTGACGACGAAAGCGCGGTCCAGCCAGGTGCCGCCCCGGCCCAGCACAGCCTCGCGTACGGCCTGCGAAACGCGTGTGCCTATGGCGCGTTCAGGTGCTTGTGCGCCGGCGAACAGCCGCACATTGGTGGAGATGCGCACGTCGTCCAGGAACAGCGTGGCCGTGCCCTGGCTGCCGAAGGGCAGGCTGCCTTCGGGGTAGACGATGCCGTTGATGTGGTCGATGAAATTCAGATTGCGGTTGAGCAGGATGCCGCCCTGCAAATGACCCAGCAGCTCGCCGCCGGCATTGTTCACGCTGCGCGTGGACAGCAGCACCATGGCGCGGTCTTCCTGTTGCCGCTGCGTGGGCACCGCATTGCGCGTGGGCAGCAAGGGCACGGCCACGCGTGTGCCCAGCTCTGTGCGCAGCGCTTGCACCTGCGCCATGCTCAGCAACTCGATGCTGGTGCTGGCCGGCTCGGCCGCATGCGGGATGAGACTGGCATCAGGGGCTTGCCAGCGCAGGAAATCCAGCCCGGCACGGCGCCGGAAGCTTTCCAGCAGGGCGGGCAGTTCTGCTGCGGGTGCCTGGCCTGTCAAGGCAGCGTGCAAACGCTGCGATTCGGCCACGGCGGCCGTGCTGGCACCGACCTCACCCAGTACGCGCTCGAAATAGCCGTTGGCCACCGCCAGGTCGGCCCGTACCTTGGTGATGAGCAGTTTGTCCAGAGCCACATTGCCCCACCACAGCAGCATCAGGCCCAGCAACGGCAGCACCACCAGCAAAGGCAGCAGCACCATGGCCAGCAACTTGCCACGGATGGACCGAAGCGCTGGCAAGGCCCAGGGCTTCACAAAGTCAGGCCCAGTCGGCGGCGCGCCGTTCCAAGGTGCGGCGGGAAATGCCGAGCAGTTCTGCAGCACGCGTCTTGTCGCCACCCACTTGCGCCAATACGGCCTGGATGTGGCGCCGCTCCAGCGTGTGCAGGTCGACCGTGGTGTCTTCGGCAGGCGCCGAGCCGGCGACTGCTTCGGCTGCTGCGGGCGCATGTGAAACCGCAGGGGCGGCCACGCGCGGCAGCAGGCGGTACAGCGCCGACACATTGAGTGCGCCGACGATCAAGGATCGTTCCAGCAGGTTGCGCAGCTCTCGCACATTGCCTGGCCAGTCGTATTCGCACAGATAGCGCAGCTCATCACTGCTGATGTCGATGCGGGGCACGCCCAGCCGTGGCGCCAGCAGGGCGATGAAATGCTCGACCAGGGCGGGGATGTCTTCCTTGTGCTGGCGCAGCGGCGGCAGGCGGATTTCAACCACCTGCAGCCGGTAGTACAGGTCTTTGCGGAAACGGCCGGCCTCCACTTCAGCGGCCAGCGGGCGGTTGGTGGCGGCCACGATGCGTACCGAAATCGGTATTTCCTGCTGGCTGCCCGCTGGGCGCACGCGGCGGCTTTCCAGCACGCGCAGCAGGCTGGCCTGCACGCTGGCCGGCAGTTCAGCCACCTCGTCGAGAAACAGCGTGCCGCCCTGGGCGCAGATGAACAAGCCGTCGCCCTGGCGCGCTTGTCCGAAAAGTTCGCTTTCCAGCTGAGCAGGGTTGGCTGTGGCACAACTGACTGGAACGAAAGGGCCCTGCGCATTCAGGCTGGAATCGTGCAGCGCCTGCGCGGCCAGTTCCTTGCCGGTACCCGATTCGCCCGTCAACAGCACGGTGCTGTCCACATCGGCCATGCGGCGCAACGCCGCCTGCACGCCGCGCATGGCCAGGGAGCTGCCCACCAGCACGTCGGCGGGCCGTGTGCGCTGGCGCAGGGCGCGCTTGAGCAGGTAGTTCTCGCGCTTCAATCGCGCCCGGTCCAGCCCCTGCTTGATGGCGTTGAGCACCTGGGTGACGCGAAAGGGCTTGAGCAGGAAATCGCCGGCGCCGGCGCGCAAGGCCTCAATGGCCGTCTCGAGATCAGCGAAGGCGGTGATCAGCACCACTTCGCAGGCGTTGCCTTCTTCGCGCATTTCTTTCAGCAACTGCAGTCCGCTTTTGCCTGGCAGGCTGATGTCGAGAATGACGAGATCGAAGCGGTGCTGCACCAGCAATGCTTGCGCGTCTTCGGCCGAGCCGGCTTCCATCACCTGGCCCACGCGCGAAGACAGCGTCTTGGTGAGGAAGTTACGCATGCCCGGCTCGTCGTCCACCACCAGAACCGTGGCCAGCGGCCATTGCTCGACAGGGGACTTGTAGGGGGGCTGATCCAGCGACGACATCGGCTGAATTGTAGGAAGGCGCCGCGCCGGCAGCCGGCATGCGGGGAAACGACATGGCGCCATTCGCCATCAGGTGCCATGGTTGTCCATTCGCCCCGTGGGGATGATGGCAAACCAACAACGGAGACACCGCCATGAAACTTCAACACAAAGCACTGCTGCTGGCACTCGGCCTGAGCCTGCTGGGCGGCGTGCAGGCAGACGAAACCTGCAATTCGCCTTATGTCACCAGCCTCATCAAGGGCCAGGAAGACTTCGTGCATGTGTGGACGCTGGGCGTCAAGGGTCTGGGTGATGGCAACGACAAGCTGGTCACCCTGGACGCCCACCCCAAGAGCAAGCGCTATGGCCAGGTCATTCACCAGATTGCGTTGCCCGGCCGTGGCGAAGCCCACCACATGGGGTTTTCCGACGACAGGCGCTACCTGTGGGCTGGCCGTCTGGACGACAACAAGATCTTCATCTTCGATCTGGTCAACCCCGAAAAGCCCAAGCTGACCAAGACCATTACCAACTTCACCACGAAGACCGGCTATGTGGGCCCGCATACCTTCTATGCCATGCCCGGACGCATGCTGGTACAGGCGTTGTCCAACGACAAGGACCACGGCGGCACCACGGGCCTGGTGATGTTCAACAACCAGGGCGATATCGTTGACAGCTACCCCATGCCGGTGACTGAACTGGGTGGCGTGAAAGGCGACGGCTACGGCTACGACATCGGCATCAACCCGGCCAAGAACGTGATGCTCACGTCCAGCTTCACCGGCTGGAACAACTACATGATGGACCTGGGCAAGCTGGTGGCAGACCCCGAAGCCATGAAGCACTTCGGCAACACCATGGTGCTGTGGGATGCCAAGGCGATGCAACCGAAGAAGGTCTTCAACGTGCCGGGTGCGCCGCTGGAAATCCGCTGGTCGCTCAACAACGGCGACAACTGGGCCATCACCGCCACGGCACTCACCTCGCAGCTGTGGCTGGTCAAGCAGGACGCGCAGGGCGAATGGCAGGCCAAGTCGGTGGCCACCATCGGTGATCCGACCAAGATTCCGTTGCCGGTGGACATCAGCATCACCGCCGACGGCAAAGGTTTGTGGGTCAACACGTTCATGGACGGCATGACGCGCTATTTCGACCTGAGCAACCCTGAAGCGCCCAAGCAGACCTACGCCAAACAAACCGGGAAGCAGGCCAACATGGTGTCGCAAAGCTGGGACGGCAAGCGCGTCTACATCACCTCTTCGCTGCTGGCCAACTGGGACAAGAAAGGCGCAGACGACGAACAGGTGCTGCGCGCTTTCGACTGGGACGGCAAAGAGCTGAAGCTGGCTTTCGAGGTCGACTTCAACAAGCTCAAGCTGGGCCGGGCCCACCACATGAAGTTCAGCGCCCGGCCTGCCGGCAAGAGCCTGTCTTCGGTGCAGCCCAAGGCGACTGCACCGCAGCACATCGCGCTGGGCCGCCAGTGAATGTAGCGGCGCGCTTGTGGCGCGTGCAGGCGCTGGCTGCTGCGCTGGGTTGGGCCGCGCTGCCTGCTGCGCGCGCCACGGCCGAGCCGCAGCCACGGCCGCGTTCGAGCACAGGCGCTACAGGCGCTACAGGCGCCACCGGCATCGAAACAGCGCGGCTGCCGGCGCCAGGTACCTACCGCCTGCCGCGCTTGATGGCAGCGCCGGACGGCGAGGTGCTGGACACCCAGGGCCGGCCGCAGCGCTTGCACGCCTTGCTCTCCGGGCGTTTGTCGGTGCTGTCCTTCATGTACACCTACTGCCGCGACCCGCTGGGTTGCCCGCTGGCCTGGCGCACGCTGGACGCCTTGCACACAGCCCTGCGCGACGACCCGCGTCTGGCACGGCAGGCCCAGCTGGTGAGCCTGAGCTTCGACCCCAGCAACGACCAGCCCCAGCAGATGCGCCTGTTTGCCGGCGGCCGGGAACGCGACTCTGCAGTGCGCTGGCACTTTCTGACCACCCGGTCTGTAGCCAGACTGCTACCGCTGCTCGACGGCTTCGGCCAAGGGGTGAGTGTGGAAACCGACGCCCAGGGCCGGCCCACGCGCACGCTGAACCACATGCTCAAGCTGTTCCTGGTGGACACCCAGCTGCAGGTGCGCGAGGTTTACAGCGTGGCCACGCTGTCGCCGCAAGCCATCGTGGGCGACTTGCGTACGCTGGCCAAGGTGGTGGCCACGCCGTGATCCTGATCTGGCGTGCGCTTGTCATTGGCGCTCTGATGCCGATGTGCTGGGCCGCGCTGCCGGCGCTCGCTGCAGCCGACGCGCTCCTGGGCTTGCCAGCATTGCCCGCAGCCGCTGCAGCCGACCTGGCACCCACGGCCACTGCGCGTGCGCGGGTGGCGCTGGGGCAGGCGCTGTTCTTCGAACGCCGGCTGTCGATCAACGGCACCCTGTCCTGCGCCATGTGCCACTTGCCGCAGCAGGCGTTCACGTCCAACGAACTGCGCACTTCCGTCGGCATGGAAGGCGTCAGCCTGCGCCGAAATGCGCCTTCCTTGCTGAACGTGGCTTTCCAGCGCAGCTTGTTTGTCGATGGCCGCGTGCGCACGTTGGAAGATCAGGCGCTGCTGCCCCTTCTGCACGCCGACGAGATGGGGCAGCCCAGCCTGCAGGCGCTGCTGGCCCGTGTTCAAAGCCTGCAGCGGCTGGCCGCGTACCGACCCTTGTGGCAACAGGCCTTCGGCGCCGGCCCGGCCCGGCCCGCTCAGCTGGCAAGCGCCTTGGCTGCGTATCAGCGCTCATTGCTGGCGGGCGATTCGCCTTTCGACCGCTGGCGCTATGGCGGCGAGCCGGCGGCCCTGTTGCCGCTGGCGCAGCGCGGAATGGCGCTGTTTCAGCAGCACGGCTGCAGCGCCTGCCACCTGCTGGGCCAGCACGACGCGCTGTTCAGCGACCACGCCTTCCACAACGTAGGCGTGGCCTGGCGCAGCCGTGCGCGTGCGCAGGCCCAGCTCACGGTGCAGTTGGTGCCTGGTCTGCAGGCCGTGGTGACACCCGCCGAATTGCAGCGCTTCGGCATGCCTGACCGCAGCGACGAAGGGCGCTTCGAGTTCACGGCGCAGGGCGCTGACCTGCGCGCCTTCCGCACGCCTTCGCTGCGCAACGTGGCACTGACCGCGCCCTACATGCACGACGGCTCCTTGGCCACGCTGGATGAAGTGCTGACGTACTACAGCACTGGCGGCTCGCCGCAAGACCCGGCCCAGGACGCGCGCATCCGGACCTTCACGCTGAGCACAGAATCACGCCAGGCCATGCTGGCTTTTTTGCGCTCGCTCACCAGCAGCAGCCTGGCTCCATGCCGTACTGAAGACGGTGCTTGCCGAACAAGGCGTGAAGGAAGCCTGCCCCCTTGAACCACCCCGTCATCCCCATCGCTGCGCACATTCAGCCGGCCTTGCAAGGGCCCAGTACGGGCTGCCACTTCGACATCGTTGGCGAAGATGAAGAAGACACCGCCGCGCTGACGGTGCGCGGGTGCAACGGCCTGGCCTGCGAGATGGCCGGTGCGCGCGACCTGCTGCAGCGCCTGCCCGAGATCCTGGGCGCCGACATTCTCGTCATCGCCGCGCCCTGTATCGGCGCTTGCCATGATTTGGCCGCAAGTCGTTCCTGGCCTGGCCAGATGCGCTGCTGAGTTTCGGCAAGTCTGCGCCCGGCGGCAGCGCTAGGCAGGCTTGGCAAAGCCCCCGTCGGCCCAGGCCTGCGCGCTGCGCGCGTTCAGCCGGTAGCTGGCGGCCACCTTGACGCGGGCGGCCTCGGTGCCATCAGCGTCTGTGGCGCTCAGCAGCGCGTGGGGGTCGTCCTCATCCGGCACGATGTCCAGCCGCACTGCCCAACGCGCGCCGTCTGCTGCCGTGATGTCCACGGCCTGGTGCAGCCGGGCGTGTTCCTGCTGCTCGTGGCGGCGCACGAACTCATGTGCAGTCTTCACCAGTGTGTTGAAGGCGTTGGTGTCCAGCGGCTTGGGGTTCTTCTTGTCGCGGCCCATGGTCCACGGGCCGATGAGGGCCGGCTCGCTCTGGCCGTGCGGCGTCATGGCCACGGCCCAGCCTTCGTCGTCGTCGTTCTTGATCACCTGCGCTGTCCAGCCGTTGTCTTGCCAGAAACGCGGCTCCTTGATGACTTCGGGGGCGCTGCTGTCGTCGCTCATTTCTGTAGCTGCTGCAGATCGGCAGCGGTGTTGGCGTTGAAGAACGCTGCGGCGTCGTCGAACGGAACTTCCACACAGCGGTGCTGGCGCATCCAGCCAGCGATCTTGCGGTCTCCCTCGTGCAAGTAGGCCACCAGGCTTTCCAGCAAGTCGGTGCGCACCAGGCTGAAGACGGGTTGCGCACGTTGCTGGCCGTCTTCCATGGTCGCGGCCATGGCCACATCGGCACCAGCTTCTGCCAGGCCTTGCGCCAGCCGGGCCACCAGGTCTTCGGGGAAGTTGGGCGTGTCGCAGGGCACGGTCACCAGATAGGGGGTTTCGCAGTGCTCCAGGCCTGCCAGTAAACCGCCCAGCGGGCCGGGGTAGTCGGCGAGCGGGTCGGGCCACACGGGCGCGCCCATGGCTTCGTAGGCGGCCAGATTGCGGTTGGCGTTGACGATCACGCTGCCCACCTGTAACTGCAGCCGCAACAGTGCGTGCAGTGCCAGTGGCATACCCTGGTGATTCTGCAAACCTTTGTCCACCCCGCCCATGCGTGTGCCGCGGCCGCCGGCCAGCACCAGGCCGGTGATGTCTGAGGGGTTGATGCTTCGAGTATTCATATGCGGCTCATGCTTCGAGCATGTCGAAAGCCTGCGTTTCGACGCTGATGGCGGCTTCGGTGAGCTGCGCCACGGCCGCCCAGACGCGGGCACGCGGATGTGCCAGCACCGCAGCGCAGAGATCACCCACCCAGGGTTGCACATGGGCGCGGAAGAAGCGGCGCTGTGCTTCCAGGTTGCACACCGCCACATCGTCGCCGGCGATCAGATAGCGCATGACCTCGAAGATGTAGGCCACATGGTCTTCGGTTTCGCTGCTGGTGGCGTCGCGCGTGAGGCCCAGCGCGGCAAGGTCGGTGCGCAACTGGGCCAGCGGCTTCTCATTCAGGAAGCCGGCCAGATAGAACGAACCGTAGACGAATACCTCGGGCTTGCCTACGCCCTGGAACAGGGCGACGAACTCGTCGCTGGCTGTTTGAACGTCGGTGGCGCGCAGCGCATCCACCAGCGCGTTCCAGGGCCCTTCCAGTGAGGCGCCGGCCTCGGGCGCCTGCGTCACAGCCACCTGAAACTGCGCCATCAGTTCTGCATCGGGCGGTGCCAGCCACAAGCGGGACAGCAGGCCGTAAAGCTCGGCCCGTGCCAGTTCTTCGCTGTCGTCGGCGGGGGTGAAATGAATCGGTACGCTCATGGTGGGGTCACAGGTCTTGAATGCGGACTTCGTCGTTGCCGCTATACATGTCGATGACGCGGCAATCGCTGCACATTTTCAGGCGCTCGGCGGCCGCGCCCTGGAAAGCGGCATGGCCGGCCAGCTTGTCCATCATGTTCTCGATGGCGCGTAGGGTGCCGAAAGGCTTGCTGCAGCGGATGCACTCAAAAGGCTGCGCCTCGTGCAGCACGCGCGTGTTCTTGCGCGCCTTGCCGCCGTCGGCCAGCCACAGGCGAGGCTCCAGGGTGATGGCGCCTTCGGGGCAGGTCTTCTCGCACAAGCCGCATTGCACGCAATTTTTCTCGATGAACCGCAGCTGCGGTTTCTCGGCGTTGTCGGCCAGCGCGGCTTCGGGGCAGGCGCCGACACAGCTCAGGCACAGCGTGCATTTGCCGGTGTCGATCAGCAGATTGCCGAACGGCGCGCCGGCCCGGGGCAAGGGCAGGGCTTCTGCCACGGGCTGGGCAGGTGCCTGCGCCATCAGGTGGTCGATGGCCAGGTCCAGCGTGGCGCGCTTGTCGCCCTGCGTGGCAAAAGCAGCCGGGCGGGCCACTGTTTGCGCTGCAGGAACGCGCAGCAGGGCGTCCAGACGCGCCAGGCCGGCAGGCGTGGCGGTATCCCCATCGGCATCGGCTTCGATCACGCGCAGATGCGTGCCGGCATAGCCCAAGCCAGTGAGGATGGCTTGCGCCACCGCCATCTGTTCGATCAGCGCCTGGCGGTACTGCGGTGCTTCTTCTGCTGTCAGCAGCACCCAAACCTGGCTGGCGCCCTGGGCGATGGCGGCCAGCCACAGGTCGATGCCGGTGCTGGCCGTGTGCCACAGCGGCAGCGGCAGCACGCGTGCGGGCAGGCCCTGCACGGTGCCGTCGCGCCGCTGGCTGCGTGCGGCGCGGCCCAGCGCTTCGACGGCAGCCAGACCCGCTTTTTCGCTGTGCAGCAGCAAGGCTGCGTCTTTGCCGCCGGCATGGCTGTAGGCCTGCAGCAAGGTGCGCCAGCGCTTGCCCTGGTCTACCGCGCCGGGGTAAGCGAAGGTCAGTGCACCACTGGGGCAAACGGTGGTGCAGGCACCGCAGCCCACGCACAAATGCGGCTCGACTGCGATGCCGCCACCGGCCTGGCCCGGGCTGTAGATGGCCGCCTTGCCTGCGGCGCCGTGCGCCTTGCCGTAGGCCTTGCCTTTCTGCGTGGCTTCGCTGCGCACGGCCTTGGCCGAGCAGACATCGATGCAGGCCGTACAGCCGATCTGTTCGTTGCGGCTGTGCGCGCAAAGCCGCTGCTGGTAGTTGAAAAATTTGGGCTTTTCGAATTCGCCGGCCAGCTCTCGCAGGCTCAACACCGCCTGCATCAGATCGGCAAAAGCCGGCGCGTGAACGTAACCTTGCGGCGGCTGATGCTGGGTGAATGCCGGCGCGGGGCGCAGGTCCAGTACCAGGTCGAAATCTTCTTCGGTGACTTGTGCCTCGCGCTGAAAGTCGATGGCACCAGCTGCTTCGCACACGCGCACGCAGTCGCGGTGGCTTTTGCAGAGCGACAGGTCGATCTGGTAGCTGAAATCGATGGCGCCTTCGGGGCAGACATCGACGCAGGCATTGCAGCGCGTGCACAGGTCCAGGTCGATGGGGTTGCGGCTTTCCCAGCGCGCCTTGAAGGCGCCCAACCAGCCGCTCAAAGCCAGCAACGTGCCCGCGTGCACCGCATGCTCGCGCGCTTGGGGCAGGGCGGTGGCGGGTGATGGCGCAGAAGATGAGGACGCACCTGCCACCAGCACGCTGACGTCGAGCTTGTCTGCCAGCAGCGCTGCAGCGGCATGCACTGCCGCAGCCTCGCCGATCACCAAGGTACGGCCTTGAGAGCGGTAGGTCACCGTGCTGACGGGCTCGGGCGCGGGCAGCTGAGCCACGGCAATCAGCGCTGCGATCTTGGCTGTGGCTTGCGCGCCGTCTCGCGACCAGCCGCCCGTTTCGCGGATATTGACGAAATGGATGGGCCGCTCGGCCACGCTGGCTGCGCCTTCGGTTTGCTCGTTCAGCGCCAGGAAGAGTCGGCTTTCCTGCGTGCAGGCCACCAGCAGTTCGTCGCCGCTGGCGCCACTGGCCAGGGCTGCGCGCTGGAATTGCCCGGCTTCACGCCGGCACAGCAGGGTGTGGGCCTGCTCCAGGCCGTCAGTGCTGGCGCCCGGCGTCTTCGCCAGTGCCTGGCTGATCGCAGGCAGGTCCAGCGTCATCGTTCGGTTGCAGTCGCACAGCAGGGTCTTCATGGCAGGTGAGGTCTTCTTCAGTAAGGGGGGCCGCAGCGGCAGCAACGGGGTCTGCTGGCGATTCAGGCAGCGCTGGCGCAGGCTTCTCGTCGTCGAACAAACCCAGCAAGCTGGACTGCACCATCTTGCGCAGCATGCCCGGGGGCAAAGGATCGGGCGTGTTGTAGTCGCCGATGTAGGTGTCCAGCCCGTCCATCACGTTGAAGTGCGGATCGCTGAACAGCTTGGTCAGGGCCGCATTCTTGACCTGGGGGTCGACGTTGCGGCCCACGAAACGGCTGAAGTCGTCTGCGGTGGTGAGCAGTTGGGCTTCTTCCAGCGTGGGGGGCGGGGGCAGGGGCGGGGACGGGGGCGGGGGCGGCGAGCTCGACTCAGCAAGGGGCGAATGAATGGCGATGTTTTCTGGGTCGGAATGCAGCAACGCGGGCACGTCTGGCCTGTTGGTTTCTGGCACTTCGACTTCAGGTACGGGCGCATCGGCCAGCGGCTGGCCCTGCTTCACCTGCACCTTGCGCCGCGACCAGCGCGACAGGAAACCGTCTTCTTCAGCCATGGTCGTTCAGCGTTCCTCCGGCGCCTTGAACGATGCTGGGCGGCGACGCCGCTTCGGCTCAGGCCGGTAATGCTCGTCGGTGAAGGCTTGCAGCCAGTCGCGTACTTCCGGCGTGAGTGGCCGGTTGTCCACGCGTTCCTGGGCATCCAGCCGCCGGCCGGCTTCGTTGTACGACAAGGTCACGCTCTCGGGCCAGGCCCGGCTGGGGTCGTCGTCCGCCACGCGCCACACCACGAACCACACCGGATTGCCGCTGCTCAGATTCAAATAGTAACCCTCGGCCTCGTCGCGGTGCAGTTGCACTGGCAGGCCAGGAAACAAGGTGCTCGCCACCCGCCCATCGTCGCGCATCAAGCGCGGCTGCGCGCCGAATTCCCCGCTGTCCAGCAGCACTTCAGCGACGGAAAATCGCCAGTCTTCCCACACATTCGGCGCGCGTTCGCGGTCGATGCGCACAGCGGCAAATACGGTGGGAGGCGAGTTCGTCATCACCCTTGCATTTTAGGTACGCGCTTTCGCCCTGGTCGCCCACAGCCCTGCGACAGTTTGTCGCGCCGCGTCGGGGTGCAACCCTATTGAAGGCAATGGCCGGCTAAGGGGTAATCCCAACCAATCAAGTGCATGCCGTCCAGATCGCCGGCGCACTGCTTTCAGGAGTCCACCATGAGCCGAATCAGCCTATCCCCCGCCCAGGGTTCTGTCGCAGCTGCCAAGAGCGCGTCATCCGCGTCCTCTGCACCCAGCCGGCGCTCCTTGCTGGTTGGTTTGGGTGCCGCTGGCGCAGCCGGTATAGCGGTCACCGCACTGCCGCTGGTGAAGCAGGCAGCACCCACCGTAGCCACAGAGGTGCTGGCTGCCGCGCCTGAAGCCGGCGGCGGCTACCAGCTCACCGCGCATGTGAAGCGCTATTACCAGACCGCCAAGGTCTGACCAATCTTTAGTCCCCTGTTCTTTCTTATGCCCCTGCACGGAGACTTTCTTCATGTTGCTCACCCGTAAATCCACCGGCAGCACCCGCTTCGATGCGGTACCTGGCGCCAGCCTCGTGGCCAGCCTGTCGCGCGGCGTTTCGCGCGCCATTCCCACCATGGACCGCCGCGCTTTCCTGCGCCGCTCCGGCATGGGGGTGGGCGCCGGCATTGCGGCGTCGCAACTCACTTTGGTGAAGAAGGCTGAAGCAGCCACCGACGCGCAGCGCGCCGGGTCAGGCAACGGCACCGCGAAAGTTGAAGTCAAACGCACCGTCTGCGGCCACTGCTCCGTAGGTTGCGCGGTGGATGCCGTGGTGGAAAACGGCGTATGGGTGCGCCAGGAACCGGTGTTCGACAGCCCCATCAACCTGGGCGCACATTGCGCCAAGGGCGCTGCACTGCGCGAACACGGGCACGGCGAGTACCGCTTGAAGTACCCGATGAAGCTGGTCAACGGCAAGTACCAGCGCATCAGCTGGGACGTGGCGCTGAACGAGATCAGCGCCAAGATGCTGGAGCTGAAGAAAGAAAGCGGCCCCGACGCCATCTTTGTCGTCGGCAGCAGCAAGCACAACAACGAGCAGGCGTATCTGCTGCGCAAGTGGGTGTCGTTCTGGGGCACGAATAACACCGACCACCAGGCGCGTATCTGCCACAGCACCACGGTCGCAGGCGTTGCGAACACATGGGGCTACGGCGCCATGACCAACAGCTACAACGACATGCAGAACTCCAAGGCTGCGCTTTACATCGGCAGCAACGCCGCTGAAGCGCACCCCGTGAGCATGCTGCACATGCTGCATGCCAAGGAAAACGGCTGCAAGATGATCGTGGTGGACCCGCGCTTCACGCGCACGGCGGCCCGCGCCGACGAGTTCGTGCGCATCCGCTCTGGCGGCGACATTCCTTTCATGTTCGGCGTGCTTCACCACATCTTCAAGAATGGCTGGGAAGACAAGAAGTACATCGAGGACCGCGTCTACGGCATGGACAAGGTGCGCGAAGAAGTGCTGGCCAAGTGGACACCCGACAAGGTGCTGGAAGCCTGCGGCGTGGACGAAGCCACGACCTACAAAGTGGCCGAGATCATGGCCAAGAACCGCCCCAGCACGGTGGTGTGGTGCATGGGCCAGACGCAGCACACCACGGGCAACGCCGTGGTGCGCACCAGCTGCCTGCTGCAACTGGCGCTCGGCAACGTGGGCGTCTCGGGTGGCGGCACCAACATCTTCCGCGGCCACGACAACGTGCAGGGCGCCACCGACGTGGGCCCCAACCCCGACAGCCTGCCGGGCTACTACGGTCTGGCCGAAGGCAGCTGGAAGCATTTCGCCAAAGCCTGGGATGTGGACTTCGAGTGGATCAAGAAGCAGTACGCGCCGGGCATGATGACCAAGCCCGGCATGACCGTGTCGCGCTGGATAGACGGCGTGCTGGAAAAGAACGAACTGATCGATCAGGACAGCAACCTGCGCGGCCTGTTCTTCTGGGGCCACGCGCCCAACTCGCAAACCCGTGGCCTGGAAATGAAGCAGGCCATGGACAAGCTGGACCTGCTGGTCGTCATCGACCCGTTCCCCAGCGCCACCGCGGCCATGGCCGCCATGCCGGGCAAGGCCGAGCACAAGAACGCGAATCAGGCCGTCTATCTGCTGCCGGCCTGTACGCAGTTCGAAACCCGGGGTTCGTGCACGGCATCCAACCGCAGCCTGCAGTGGCGTGAACAAGTCATCGAGCCGCTGTGGGAGAGCCGCACCGACCACATGATCATGTACCAGCTGGCCGAGAAGCTGGGTTTCGCCAAGGAGCTGGTGAAGAACTTCACCCTGGTCAAAGGCAAGGGCGGCATGGACGAGCCCGAGCCCGAGTCCATCCTGCGTGAAATCAACAAGTCGGTCTGGACCATCGGCTACACCGGCCAGAGCCCGGAACGGCTGAAGGCGCACATGCGCAACATGCATGTCTTCGATATCAAGACCTTGAAGGCCAAGGGCGGTATCGACAAAGAAACCGGCATGAATCTGGACGGTGAGTACTTCGGCCTGCCCTGGCCGTGTTTCGGCACGCCGGAAATGAAGCACCCTGGCACGCCCAACCTGTACGACACCAGCGAACATGTGATGAAGGGCGGCGGCAACTTCCGCGCCAACTTCGGCGTCGAGCGCGAAGGGGTGTCGTTGCTGGCAGGCGCCGGTTCGCATTCCAAGGGTTCCGACCTGACCATGGGTTACCCGGAATTCGACCATTTGTTGCTGAAGAAGCTGGGCTGGTGGGGTGAGCTGACCGAAGCCGAACAAACGGCTGCAGAAGGCAAGAACTGGAAGACCGATTCATCGGGCGGCATCATCCGCGTGGCGATGGTCAACCACGGCTGCCACCCCTTCGGCAACGCCAAGGCGCGCGCCGTGGTCTGGAACTTCCCCGACCCCGTGCCACAGCATCGCGAAGCGCTTTACAGCACCCGCCCGGACCTGATCGACAAGTACCCCACGCACGACGACAAAAAAGCTTTCTGGCGCCTGCCCACGCTTTACAAGAGCGTGCAGGACAAGAACCGCGACGTGGGCAAGACCTACCCGCTGATCATGACCAGCGGACGTCTCGTGGAATACGAAGGTGGCGGCGAGGAAACGCGGTCGAATCCCTGGCTGGCTGAATTGCAGCAAGAGATGTTTGTCGAGCTGAACCCGAAAGCCGCCAACGACCGCGGCATTCGCAACGGCGACTACGTCTGGCTGAAGACGCCTGCCACAGCGGCTGCCGAAGGCTTCAAAGGTATTCGCGTCAAGGCCATGGTGACCGAGCGCGTGGACGCAGAAACGGTGTTCCTACCCTTCCACTTCTCCGGTCGCTGGGGTGGCGTCGACATGCTGGCGTATTACCCCGACGGTGCCGCGCCCGTGGTGCGGGGCGAGGCCGTGAACACGGCCACGACCTATGGCTACGACAGCGTGACCATGATGCAAGAGACCAAGACCACGGTCTGCCAGATCGAAAAAGTTACTGCCTAAGGAATGAACATGAACCCCCTAGCTCACGATTATTCGCACGCTCCCGAGGGGCTGCAGTTGTCCTTTGAGACGGCTCGGCAGGAGAACTGACATGGCCCGCATGAAATTTATCTGCGACAGCGAGCGTTGCATCGAATGCAACGGCTGCGTGACGGCGTGCAAGGCTGAACACGACGTGCCCTGGGGCGTCAACCGCCGCCGCGTGGTCACCATGAACGATGGTGTTCCTGGCGAGAAAAGCATCTCGGTGGCCTGCATGCACTGCAGCGACGCCCCATGCATGGCGGTGTGCCCTGTGGACTGCTTCTACCGCACCGAAGAGGGTGTGGTGCTGCACGACAAGGACACCTGCATCGGCTGCGGCTACTGCAGCTACGCCTGCCCCTTCGGCGCGCCGCAGTTCCCCAGCAACGGGACTTTCGGCCTGCGCGGCAAGATGGACAAGTGCACCTTCTGTGCCGGCGGCCCGGAAACCAATGCCACCAGCGCCGAGAACGAGAAGTACGGCCGCAACCGGCTGGCCGAAGGCAAGCTGCCGGCCTGCGCTGAAATGTGCAGCACCAAGGCCCTGCTGGGAGGTGACGGCGATGTGGTGGCCGACATCTTCCGCACGCGGGTGTTGACGCGCGGCAAAGGCAGCGAGGTCTGGGGTTGGGGCACGGCTTACGGCAAGCCTGCCAAAACCTGAATTCGCCCCTGATCTCACCATGAAATTTCGCTCGATCGTTCTTTCTCTTTTTGTTTTGGCTGCTCTGGGTCTGGCGGGCTGCACGGAAAAGCCGCAGACCCTGGCCAAGAAGGCCCACACCCAGCCCTGGGACACACCGACCAGCGCCTATTCGGTACCTGGTTTCAAGCCTGGAGATGAAGTGGCCTGGGAAGCGCAGCTGCGCAAGCGGGC
Source organism: Burkholderiales bacterium (assembly GCA_038209585.1). Taxonomy (GTDB): domain Bacteria; phylum Pseudomonadota; class Gammaproteobacteria; order Burkholderiales; family Burkholderiaceae_C; genus Rubrivivax. Next base: position 28,033 of record JBBQXN010000011.1, on the reverse strand, counting down.
ACAGGGGCAGAACGAGTACTCGCGCGCAGTTTCCGCGCCTTGAACCGAAGGGCCAGCTCATGCTTTCCAAGTTTTCGACCCCTCGCGCAGCCTGGCTTGCACTGGCTTTGGCCGCTGGCCTGTGCCTGAGCATTCCTGCACAGGCTCAGACGGCTGCTGCACCTGTTGCACAGCCAGCAGCCGACGCGCCCAAAGGCCCGCCGGCAGGTTTCGTGGCACCCGCCGAACCCCAGGCCGATGAAAGCATCGCCCAGCGTGCCAAGACGCAACCCGGCAACAACGCGCCTTTCTGGCGCGACGTGCGCGATTCTGGCGACAAGCCAGGCATCACCAGCTTGCCTGGCTCGGAGATGGGTGTCCTGGTACAGAGTTTCGTTCAGTACCCGGGCTCCACCTTCACCACGGCCGGCGAAGCCTGGCGCCAGGTGCGCAACAACTGGCTGATCCCTTACGGTGGCGCGCTGATGTTCATTGCCGCGCTGGCAATGGCGATGTTCTATTGGGCCAAAGGGCCCCTGGGCGGCCATGTTCCAGACACCGGCCGCAAGATCGAGCGCTTCACGCCTTTCGAGCGCGCGGCGCACTGGTCCAACGCCATTGCATTCGTCGCCCTGGCCATATCAGGCATCGTCCTGGCATTTGGCAAATTCTTCCTGCTGCCCATCATGGGTGCCACGCTGTTTGGGTGGCTCAGCTTCGGGTTGAAGAATCTGCACAATTTCATGGGGCCGCTGTTCGCGGTCTCGCTGCTGGTGGTGCTGTTCACCTTCCTGAAAGACAACTGGCTGACCCGGGCCGACTGGATCTGGGTGAAAAAGGCCGGTGGCATGTTCGGTGGCGCAGAGGTGCCGTCCCACCGTTTCAATGCGGGTGAGAAAGTGGTGTTCTGGGGCGGCGTGTTGTTCCTCGGCTTCATCGTCATCGGCTCCGGGCTCTTCATGAACCAGCTCATTCCCGCCATGGCTTACACGCGCGGCGAGATGCAGATCGCTCACATGATCCACGCCGTGTCGTCGTTCCTGATGATGGCCATGTTCATCGGTCACATCTACATGGGTACGATCGGCATGAAAGGCGCCTACAGCGCTATGCGCACTGGCTACGTCGACGAGGGCTGGGCCAAGGAACACCACGAACTATGGGCCGACGACGTGCGTGCTGGCCGTATCGCTGCGCAGCGTTCCGGCAGCACAGGCGCTGCACGCGCCACGAGCGCTCGCGCGTCCACGTGAACCCAAGCCACAGGAAGCAGATATGACCAAGAAGACAAAATGTGCCGCCTTGACGACCGCGGCTGTGCTGGCTTTGCTGGCCAGCAACGCCTGGTCCAAGTTGCCCGCACCCAGCGACGAAGCCAAGGCCAAAGCGACTGAAAGTGCAGCCAAGACAGCGCATTCCGGCAAGGTGGCAGGCTACCAGCTGTGCATGGCGCAAGACAGCCTGGCGGTTCAGTACATGGCTGAAGCGAAGAAGGCGGGCAAGGATGTCAAGCCGGCTACGGCGACACCGGCTTGCGAGAACCCTGGCCCGTTCAGCTACACGCCTGCCACGGCCCCAGTCCCGCCTTCAACGCCTGCCACGCCTGCCACGCCTGCTGCGGCCCCGGCACCCAAAATCTGAGCCAGTCCATGGCGGCGCTTCCCATGACGGCTGACGCGGCGCCTTCGGCTTTCGACTTCGCGCCGCGCTTTGCTCCTGTCCCGGGCGCACCACGGCTGACGCAAGCCGCCGAGTCGCTGCTGCGCGAAGTGGAAGTGCAAGATGAATACGGCGAACGCCGGCGCTTGTTCATCCCCGCCGAACGGCCATTGACCGTCTTCGTCGACAAACGTGAACTCGTCACCCTGATGACCCTGGGCGCCAGCCCCGAGCTGCTGGTGCTGGGCTGGCTGCGCAACCAACGCCTGATCGACAGCGTGACCGAGATCGAATCGATTACGGTCGATTGGGACGTGGGTGCGGCTGCCGTCCACACCCACAAAGGCCTGACCGATGTGGACAGCAAGACCGCGCAACGCGTGGTCACCACGGGCTGCGGCCAGGGCACGGTGTTCGGCGACATGATGGGGCAGATCGACGCTCTGACTTTGCCTAGTGCCGAGATGGCACGCATCCGCCAGAGCACGCTGCACACCATGCTGGAAGCCATGCGTCAGCGCAACAGCATCCACCGCAAGGCAGGCTCGGTCCACGGCTGCGCCTTGTTTCAGGGCGGCGACATGCTGATGTTCTGCGAAGACGTGGGCCGCCACAACGCCATCGACACCATCGCCGGTTGGATGGGCGTGCACGGCGTGGGCGGAGCCGACAAGGTTTTCTACACCACGGGCCGGCTGACCAGCGAGATGGTGATGAAGTCGGCGCAGATGGGCGTGCCCATCATCGTTTCGCGCAATGGCGTCACGGCCATGGGCTATGAGATGGCCACGCGCCTGGGCATGACGCTGTTCGGCCGCGCGGCCAACCGCCACTTTCTTTGCTACACCGGGTTCGAGCGCTTTGATTCAGAGCCTGAGCCACAGCGGTCGTCGGTGCGCGTGGTCGCGGGTTCGTGAGCGAACGCTTTTAACGCTGCTTCAGATCAGCCCGTCGAACGGCCAGACATCGACCCAGCCGCCTGCGGGTACCGACGCCTGGTCGTGGCCGAGCACGATCAAGGCATTCGCCTGGCACATGCTGTGCAAGATGCCTGCACCTTGTGAGCCTGTCACCGCCACTTCCCAAGCGCCGTCTTCACTGCGGCTGAGCAGGCCGCGTTGCAGTTCGGTACGCCCCGGGCGCTTGCGGATGGCATGGGTGCACCGGGCCTGCAGCACGGGCAGCGGTTGTGGCGTGGCGCCCGCCAGTTGCCACAAACCGTCGCGTACCAGCGCATAGAAGGTCACCAGCGCGGCGACCGGGTTGCCTGGTAGCGCAAACAGCCAACCAGAGCGGCCCTGGGATTGCACCGGACCGAAAGCCACAGGCCGGCCCGGGCGCATGGCCACTTTCCAGAAGGCCACCTCTCCCAGCGTGGCCAGCAAGGCGCGGGTGTGGTCGGCATCACCCGCGCTGACGCCGCCACTGGTGAGTACCGCATCCGCGCTGGCGATAGCTCGTTCCAGCGTGGCCTGCAAGGCAGCAGGATCGTCGCGCACGACGCCCAGGTCGATGACTTCCATGCCCAGGCGCTGCAAGGCGGACATCAGCGCATAACGGTTGCTGTCGTAGACGCAGCCAGGGTCCAGCGCCTGCCCGAGGTCGCGCAGTTCATCGCCTGTGGAAAACACCGCCACGCGCAGGCGGGGCCGGACGCGCACGTGCGCGATGCCCAATGAGGCGATCAGTCCCACGTCAGCCGCGCGCAGCACACGCCCGGCCTGAACGGCGGCATGGCCCTGGGCAAGGTCTTCGCCACGCAAACGCTGGTTTTCGCCACGCTTCAGCAGACCGGCGGCGATGTGCACCATCCCGCTGGCGAGGTCACCTTCAACCTGGCACAACTCGATCGGAACCACCGTGTCGAGACCGGCCGGCATCACTCCGCCCGTCATGATACGAACGCATTGGCCGGCCTGCACCGTACCCGCAAATGGCGGGCCTGCGAACACCGTACCTGCGGCTTGCAATGCCACAGGACCAGCAGCAGACAAGACGCTGCCGTCAAACGCATAGCCGTCCATCGCCGAGTTGTCGTGCGCGGGGACGTCGATGGGCGACAGGATGTCGGCCGCCAGCACGCGGCCCAATGCGTCCATCAGCGCAACGGTTTCCTCTCCGCCGCGCGGTTTCAGCGCTGCGGCAATGGCCGCGCGCGCTTCATCCAGCGTCAACTGCAGGTCGCCTGCGGCCACGGGTGAAGGGCCCAGGGCCGCGGCCGGAGCCGTGCAAGGTGCAGGATTCAGGGGTGCGTTCATGTTGGTTCATGTTGCAATCAGCGGTTGACTTCTTGATTCTGCCTGTGCGCTTCACTAGCCCTGCATCTCCACCATGAGCACCGTTGCTGAAAGCCTGGCGCTGGCCCTGCAACTCGTCGCCAACGCAGACGTTGAACTGCTGGGCGTCGTGGGCCTGTCGCTGCGCGTCAGCCTCACTGCGTGTGCCCTGGGTGCCAGCGTGGGTCTGGCGCTGGGCGCCTGGCTGGCGGTGGCCCGCTTTCCGGGCATCGGTGTGGCCGTCTGGGTGTTGAACACGCTGCTGGCTTTGCCGTCTGTGGTCGTGGGTCTCTCGGTCTACCTGCTGCTGTCGCGCGCAGGGCCGCTGGGCGACCTGGGCATCCTCTTCACACCAGCGGCCATGGTGGTGGCGCAAAGCGTGCTGGTGGTGCCGTTGATTGCAGCATTGTCCAGGCGCTTGCTGCTGGATGCCCTGGCCGAAGGCGGCGAACAACTGCAGTCGCTGGGCGCTGGCCCGCTGCAGCGCGCTTCGCTGATGCTGGTGCATGAAAGATTGGCGGTGTTGACCGTGCTGCTCACGGCTTTCGGCCGCGCCATTTCTGAAGTCGGCGCGGTGATGATCGTTGGCGGCAACATCGACGGCGTGACCCGCGTGATGACCACGGCCATCGCACTGGAAACCAGCAAAGGCGACCTGCCGCTGGCGCTGGCGTTGGGCCTGGTGTTGCTCAGCGTGGTGGGGGTCATCAATCTCTTCATCTCCGTGCTGCAGCGGCGTGCAGAGCGTGAAGAAGCGGCCCCCGCCGGCCTGGCCACACCACCCACCGCAGCGCGGGCGCCGCGCGCCCAGGCGGCGATGCGACCTGCTGCGCCAGCCGGGGCTGAACTCTTGCGCTTGCAGGCCGCCGGCTTGCGCTTTGGCACGGTGCAGGCGCTGCGGCCCACGTCGTTGTCCGTCCGGCGCGGTGAAAGCCTGGCCTTGGTGGGTGCCAACGGCGCGGGCAAGACCAGCCTGCTGCGCATTTTGCATGGCCTGATGCCGCTCACCGAGGGCCAGCGCACTGTCGTGTCACTGCAGCCCGAGGGCAGGGTGCCGATGGCGGCGATGCTGTTCCAGCGTCCCTTCTTGCTGCGCTTGTCGGTGCAACGCAATGTGCAGCTGGCGGTGGCCTTGCGCGGTGTGCCGCGCCCGCTGCGTGCGGCACGTGTTGCACAGGCCCTGCAGCGCGTGGGTCTGCAAGCGTTGGCCACGCGCGACGCGCGTTCGCTGTCAGGTGGACAGCAGCAGCGGCTGGCGCTGGCGCGCGCCTGGGCGCTGTTGCCAGACATCCTGTTTCTGGACGAGCCCACCGCCAGCCTGGACCCGAGTGCCAAGCGCGAGGTCGAAGCACTGATTGCGGACGTGGCCGAAGCCGGCGTCACGCTGGTCATGAGCACGCACAACCTGGGCCAGGTAAAGCGCCTGGCCAGCCGCGTTCTTTATCTGGACACTGGGCAGGTTCAGGTCGATCTGCCGGTGGCGCAGTTCTTCAGCGCAGGAGCGGACATGCCCGCGGATGCTGCGGCCTTTCTCAAAGGCGAACTCGCCTGGGCCTGAAGTGGCTCAGGCCGCCCAGGCCTGCCGCAATTCCCGCTTGAGCACCTTGCCGATCGCACTGCGCGGCAGCTCTTCTACAAAGCGCAGTGCCGACAAACGCTGCGTCTTGCCCAGTTGCGCGTTCAGCCATGTACGCAAGGCATCAGCCGCCACCTGCTGACCTGCGCGCAGCACCACGAAAGCCACCGGCGTCTCGCCCCAGTCGGCAGACGGCACACCCACCACGGCGCATTCAGCAACCGCCAGGTGCGCCATCAACAGCGCCTCCAAATCGCTGGGGTAGATGTTGAAACCGCCGCTGATGACCACGTCTTTCTGGCGGTCGAACAACTGCAGGAAACCGTCAGCATCGAAGCGGCCGATGTCGCCTGTGCGGATGAAGCGCTTGCCTTCAGGTGAGAACCATTCGGCCTCACGCGTCTTCTCCTGCTGACCGTGGTAGCCGGTCATCATGGCGGGCGAATGGCCCACCACCTCGCCTGATCCGCCAGCCGGCACTTCCGCGCCTGCGTCGTCGATCAGGCGCAGGTCATGACCCTCGGCAGGCTGGCCCACGGTATGCAGCTTGTCGGGGTGCACATCGGCTTGCAGGATGCAGGTGCCGCCGCCTTCGGTCATGCCGTAGAACTCGACCAGCCTGCCCGGCCAGCGTTTCACAGTTTCCGCCTTCAACGCCGCCGAGAAAGGTGCGCTGGTGCAGAACTTGGCATCGAAATGGCTCAGGTCATGACGGTCGAAATCCGGGTGCGCCAGGATGCGCTGGTACTGCACAGGTACCAGCATGGTGTGCGTGACGCGGTGCCTTTGTGCCAAACCAAGATAAGCCGCTGCGCTGAACTTGCCCTTGTCCATCAGCACCACCGTGCCGCCGTAAGCCAGGGTAGGGAAGAAGACGACCAGCGTGGTGTTGCTGTAGAGCGGCGTGGCCAGCAGCGTCGTGCCTGCGGGTCCATAACCGTAAGCCGCGCCCCGCTGCACATGCACCCACCGCATGCCATGCGACTGCACGATGCCTTTGGGCGTGCCCGTGGTGCCCGATGAATAGATGATGTTGAAGGGGTCGGCGGGTTCGATCCGTACGGGCGCGGGCCGCGCGCCCGGCGGCGCCAGCCAGTCGTCGAAAGCGCGACCGGGCGCGCCAGTTTCCAGCGCCACCGTCAGCTGCGACAAAGCATTAGGCAATATGCCTGCCACGCTATTGTCGGCAAATACCAGTCGCGGCTGCGCGTCATGCAACATCGAAGCCAGTGCTGTCGCGCTGCTGCCGGGCGCCAGTGGTGCCGCCACGGCACCGGCCCGCAAAGCACCCAAGAACATTGCCGCCAGCAGCGGCGTGTTCTGGCCGCACAACGCCACGGCCTGGCCGGGCTGCACGCCGTCGCGTTGCAGGGCCGCAGCAATGCGGTCCATCAGCGCGTCCAGTTCGGCATAGCTCAGAACGACGCTGCCCTGCATCAGCGCAGGCCGGTCGGGCCGCGCTGCAGCATGCCCGCGCACTTGCGCGGGCAGATTCTCGAAACTCATTGCCAGCTTATTTGGCAGCCAGGCCCAGGCGGTCGATCAAGGCCTTGTCCTTGGCGAACGTCGTCACGGCCCATTGCCGGTAGTCAGCACCGTTTCGGTACCACACGCTCTGGTTCAGCTGCGTCATCAATTCTGCATGCTTGGGATCGTCCATGGCGGTCTTGAAGGCGTCGTGCAAGGTCTTCACCACGGCAGGGTCCATGCCCTTGGGGCCCACCAGGCCGTAAGGCGAGGTACTCACCACGTTGTAGCCCAGGTCCTTGGCCGTGGGCACGCTGGGCCAGCGTGCGGTGCGCGCTTCGCCGAACGTCAGCAGCAGGCGCATCTGGCCGGCGTCGACGAACTTGTCCCAGCCGGTGGCGTCGCTGGCCGCCATCACATGGCCGCCGATCAAGGCCTGCATCTGGTCTGCATTGCCCTTGAAGGGGATGTGGTTCAGTTCCACCTTGGCAGCGGCTGCCAACTCTTCCATCAGCAGGTGCGGGCTCGTGCCTATGCCGGTGCTGCCGTAGTTGATGTTGCCCGGCGCCTTGCGCGCAGCTTCGATGTATTCGTTGAAGGTCTTGTGCGGCGAATCGGCGCGCACGACGAAGCCGAAGGTATAGCCAGACACACCGATGATGAAAGTGAAGTCGTTGATCGGGTCGAAAGCCACTTTCTGCATGTGCGGCAAGCGCAGCATGCCCAGCGGGAACTGGGCGATCGTGTAACCGTCGGGCTTGGCAGTGGCAGCCATCTGGCTGGGGCCCAGCGTGCCGCCGGCACCGGGCTTGTTCTCGACGATGATGGTCTGCCCCAGCACCTTGCCGGCCAATTCGGCCAGGGCACGGTGGTGGCGGTCTGTGCTGCCGCCGGCGGGCCAGGGCACGATCAGCGTGATGGGTTTGTTTGGGAAGGCGGTGCCTTGGGCGTGTACCCAGGGTGCGGCCAAGCCGGCGGCGACTATGGCCAGAACCTTGCGGCGGGGAAAAAGGGCTTGCGTCATGGGATGCTGTCTCCGGGGCTGTCGATGAGCCGCTGATTCTGTTGCTCAGAAGCGGGCTTGTGCAGCAGGGCAAGCCCTGTCGCGCAGGCGACGTACGGGCCAGATCAACGTTGCGCGGCCAGCCAAGGATTCAGCAAGTGAACCCGCGCCAGCTTGAAATCACCGACATCGCGCGTCACCACCGTCAGCCCATGCTGCAGCGCAGTGGCGGCGATGATCAGGTCGGGCTGGGAAAAGGTGTGGCCCACTTTTCGGCCTTCTTCGACCAGTAAGCGCCACTTGAACATCACGGCTTCCGAAACCTCCAGCACGCGCTGGTCAAACAGGGGCCGCACGCTGTGCAGCAGCCAGTCGTTCAGTTCAGTACGGCGGATGGCGTCGTCAAGCGCATCGATGCCAAACCGTATTTCGGCAAAAGTGACAGTACTGACGAACAGGTCATCCAGCCGCTGGCCTGCTATGAAGTCTCGAACACGCGCATGTGGCCGCGGTCGTCGCAACTCTGAAATGACGTTGGTGTCGAGCAGCCAGCCATTCACAGCTTGACAGCCCGCACGGGCATCGCGGCACGGGGTGGTCGGATGTCCATCTGGCAATGCGGGGAGGCTTGCAAGGCATCGATCAGCAACTGCCCCGTTCGCCCACCTTTCAGCCGGTCGAATTCGCCTGCATCAACCACCACCACGGCAGCTCGGCCATGTACCGTCACATGCTGAGGCCCGGTGCTCTGTGCAAGGCGCACGATTTCGCTGAATCGCGCCTTGGCATCTTGAAGGCGCCAGGGGTCGTGCAGTGGCGTTGCGGCCTGCACTGCAGAAGTGGGTGATTTTCTGGTCATGCTGACCAGATTATCACGAGCCTGCCTGGAAAGCCATTCACCCGCTCCCGCGAGTTTTCAGCCGCGCCAGCCGCCGCCCTGTTGTTGTGCCCGGCCCAGGGCTTCGAGCGTTTCCAGGATGCGGGGCAGGCCCTGCTTCCACGGGCCTTTGCCTTTGAGCTTGGCTTCCATGGCGGCCAGTGGCAAGGGCGCGGGGCGGGTGGCCAGCAGTTGCGCCGCGCCACGCATCTGCTCGGGAAGGGTGGCGGGCCAGGGCTGGGCTGTGCCAGTGGCTGTGATGGCTGGCGCGGTGGCGTCGGCTTGCGTGCTCTTGCTGGGCTCGTCGGTGCGGGATGCGGCCTCGGCGGTCGTCTCCACGCCATCGATGCCCGTTTGCTGCGGAGATGGCGGCACTGCCGGTGCTGCCTGTGATGCCTGTGATGCTATTTGCGCAGGATCCTGGAGTTCCGGGCGCAACCAGCGCACGGTGCCTGCGGCTTCCCGCGCTGGCGCTCGCCCCCTCACCGCCCGTACAGACGCCCCAGTTCAGCCAACCGCTGCCCATGCCAGGGCTGCACCTGCGCCCACTGGAACCGCCAGCCCCACCAGCCGCTTTCCTGACCAGGAAAATTCATGCGGCATTCGGTGGGCAGGGCCAGCACGTCCTGCATCGGATGCACGCAGGTGTCGGCCACGCTGGACATGGCCGCGCGGATCATGGTCCAGGGCATGTCGTGCCCGTCGGTGTTGAAGTAGCCGCGGGCGAAATTTTTTTCGCGGTCGCTGGACACGGCCCACCAGCCTGCAACGGTGTCGTTGTCGTGCGTACCGCTGTAGACCACGGTGTCGTGCTCGTGGTTGTGCGGCAGGTAGCGGTCGGTGGCATCGCCATTGAAGGCGAACTGCAGCACGCTCATGCCGGGCATGCGGAACTGCTTGCGCAGGGCATCGACATCGGGCGTGATGATGCCCAGGTCCTCGGCAATGATGGGCATGGGGCCCAGGGCCTCGTCGATGGCCTCGAACAAGGCTGGCCCCGGGCCTGGCAGCCAGCGGCCGTTGACGGCAGTTTGCTCATTCGCAGGAATTTCCCAGTAACCCGCAAAGCCGCGAAAATGGTCGATGCGCACGATGTCCACCAGCTCGAAGGTGCGGCGTATGCGCTCTACCCACCAGGCGAAGTCGTCTTTGGCGTGTTCGGCCCAGCGGTACAGCGGATTGCCCCAGCGCTGGCCATCTGCGGCGAAGAAATCCGGCGGCACGCCAGCCACAGCGGTGGGGCGGCCAGCAGTGTCCAGCTCGAACAGGTGCGGGTGCGTCCACACCTCGGCGCTGAGGTAGGCGATGAAGATGGGCGTGTCGCCGATGATCTGCACGCCTTGGCCGTTGGCATACGCTTTGAGCCTGGCCCACTGCCGGTAAAAACGCCACTGACAGAACTGCCAGAAGTTGATGCGCTGGGCATGCTGGGTGCGCGCTGCCCCCAGAGCCGCAGGTTCACGCTGTGCCAGCGCAGCGGGCCAGTCGCACCAGTCCTGCCAGCCGCAGGCTTCGCACAGGCTCATGAACAGCGCGTAGTCGCCCAGCCAGCTGGCTTGTTCGGCCTGGAACTGCACGAAGTCCTCGCGCTGCGCCGCAGTGCCCTGAACCGAGAATCGCGCCGCAGCCTTGGCCAGCCGCTCCATGCGGAAGGGCACCATCAAGCTGTGGTCGATCTGCACTTCGCTGGCGCCCAGCGGGCTGGCCGGTTGCAGGTCGGCAGGGTCCAGCCAGCCATGGCCCTGCAGTTCAGCCAGGTCGATGAGCAAGACATTGCCGGCGAAAGCCGAATTGCTCATGTAAGGCGAATTACCGGGGCCGATCCCGGCCAACGGCAAGATCTGCCAGAGCTTGCAGCCGGCGCCCACCAGCCAGTCGACGAAGTGGTAGGCCTCGGGCCCGAAGTCGCCTGAGCCATGCGGGCCTGGCAGCGAAGTGGGATGCAGCAAGATGCCGCCGGCACGTGCAAATTTCATCGCAGTGGTCCTGGGTCCGATTTCAGTAGCACGATGCTGCGAGCGCGCAGGTTGAAACTGTCGGCTGATGCATCTTCAGGCCCGGGCCAATGGCTGCGGCCGTCGGTCTGGCTGCTGTCCAGCTCAGCCTGCCAACGGCCCGCAGGCAGCTTGAAACTGGCGTCCATGTCGCGGCCGTTGATCAGCATCAGCAGCGGCGCACCACCGCCGCCCGGCGCGCCGATGAAGGCACCCATGATGCGCGACATGCGGTTGTCCCACTGCTCACGCGCCATCGGCTCGCCCACACGGCGCAGCCAGGCCAGATCAGCCACGCCGCGCGCGTCAGTCACACCCGTGTACCAGCGCGCGCCCAGCGGCATCAGGCGCTTGCGCAGGGCGATGAGGTGGGCGGTGTAGCCGATCAAACCTTCATCGGCTTTCGACCAGTCGATCCAGGTGGTGGCGTTGTCCTGGCAATACGGGTTGTTGTTGCCACGCTGGCTGTGGCCCAGTTCGTCGCCTGCCGCCAGCATGGGTGTGCCCTGGGCCAGCAGCAGGGTGGCCAGCAGGGCGCGCTGCAGGCGGGCGCGCAGTTTCAGCACCTCGGGGTCGGTGGTGGGGCCTTCCCAACCGCAGTTCCAGCTGAGGTTATGGCCATGGCCGTCGCGGTTGTTTTCTAAATTGGGTTCGTTGTGCTTGAAGTCGTAGCTGACCAGATCGGCCAAGGTGAAGCCGTCGTGGCTGACGATGTAGTTGACAGATTCCGCAGGCGGGCGGATGCGCGCCTGAAACAAGTCGCTGCTGCCGGCCAGGCGCAAAGCCATCTCGCCGCGCGTGCAGTCGCCGCCCAACCAGAAAGCGCGCGTCGTGTCGCGGAAATGGTCGTTCCATTCGCACCAACCGCGCGGAAACTGCCCCACCTGGTAGCCGCCCGGGCCGATGTCCCAGGGCTCGGCGATCATCTTCGTGCCCTGCAAGACCGGGTCTTGCATCACGGCCTTGAAGAACAGCGCTTCACGGTCGAAACCATGGTCGGTGCGGCCCAGCACGGGCGCCAGGTCGAAGCGGAAGCCGTCCACATGCATTTCTTCCACCCAGAAACGCAGGCTGTCCAGCACCATCTGCAGTACGCGCGGCTGGCGGATGTCTACCGTGTTGCCGCAGCCGCTGTAGTTCTCGAAGCGGTCTTTGGCGTCAGGCGGCAGGCGGTACCAACTGGCGTTGTCCAGGCCGCGCCAACATAGCGTGGGGCCGTGCTCGTCGCTTTCGCAGGTGTGGTTGTAGACAACGTCCAGGATGACCTCGACACCCGCCGCATGCAGGCGTTGCACCATCTGGCGGAATTCATGGCGCGGGTTGTCTGTGGCGGCGTAGCGCGGCTCGGGGCAGAAGAAGCCCAGCGTGTTGTAGCCCCAGTGGTTGACCAGGCCGTTCTGCGCCAAGCGGGCTTCGCTGAGCAACTGATGCACCGGCAGCAGGCTCACAGCCGTGATGCCCAGACGCAGCAAGTGCGCAATGGCGGCTTCATGCGCCAGTCCGGCGTAGGTGCCGCGCAGGGCTTCGGGCACGCCGGACAACGTCTTGGTGAAGCTGCGCACATGCAGCTCGTACAGCACGCTCTTGGCCAGTGGCGTGTGCAGCGGCTGGTCGCCCTGCCAGTCAAATTGGTCGCGCACCACGCGCGCCTTGTGTGCCCACAGCGCGTTGTCGCGCGTATCCATGTCTGCGGGGTGGGCCAGGTCGTGGCCGAAGTGCGGGCCTTGCCAATCAAAGCCGCCAGACGGCGCGACGATCTCGCGCGCCCAGGGGTCCAGCAGCAGCTTGTGGGGGTTGAAGCGGTGGCCGCGATCGGGCCGCCAGGGGCCGTGCGCGCGCAGGCCGTAGACCGTGCCAGCCCCTGCGTTGGGCAGGAAGCCGTGGAAGACGTCGCCCGTGCGGCCGGGCAGCGGGAAACGGTCTGTTTCCCGCATTCCCCGCGGGTCCGGGCCCATGCCGTCGAACAGGCAAAGCTCGATCTTTGTGGCGTGCTGTGAGCAGATGGCGAAGTTGACGCCGCCGCTGGCTTGCGCCTGCGCACCCAGGGGCCAGGGGCGGCCTTCGGTCAGCGGAAATGGCGCTGCAAAGGGTGGCTTGTACTTGAAGTCCAATGGGATGACTCGGGGCTGGGGGATGGGGGATGTGGGATGGGGGCTGAGAAAAGTTGTCAGGCCTGAGGCGACTTCGGCGCGATGCCCCAGACCTGCTGCGCGTATTCGGCAATGGTGCGGTCGGCCGAGAAGAATCCCATGCCAGCCACGTTCGCAATCGCTTTCTTGGCCCAGGCATCGCGGTCGCGGAAGAGCGCGTCCACGCGCGCTTGCGCAGCGACGTAGCTGTCGAAATCGGCCAGCAGCAGGTAGTGGTCGCCGCCCCACAGCAAGGAGTCGATCAAGGGGCGGTACCGGCCAGGCTCGTCTGCGTTGAAAAACCCGCCACCGATCATGTCCAGCACGGCCTTCATGCCAGGGTGCGTTTCTACCAGGCGCATGGGCTGGTAGCCCGCTGCCCGCTGGGCCGCCACTTCGGCGGCAGACAGGCCGAAGATGAAAATATTGTCGTCACCCACGTGTTCGCGGATTTCGATGTTTGCGCCGTCGTCTGTGCCGATGGTCAAGGCGCCGTTCAGCGCCAGCTTCATGTTGCCCGTGCCGCTGGCCTCGGTGCCGGCGGTTGAAATCTGTTCCGACAAATCTGCGCCCGGCATGATGACTTCGGCCACCGAAACACCGTAATTCGGGATGAACACCATCTTCAACCGCCCGGCTACGCGCGGGTCTTGGTTGATGACGCTGCCCACGTCGTGGATCAGGCGAATGATATTTTTCGCCGTGGTATAGCTGGAAGCCGCCTTGCCGGCAAAGATCACAGTGCGCGGCACCCATTCAGCGTTGGGGTTGGCGCAGATGGCGATGTAGCGCGCCACCACCTGCAGCACATTGAGCAACTGGCGCTTGTATTCGTGGATGCGCTTGACCTGCACATCGAACAGGCTGCCGGGGTCGACACGGATGCCGGTGCTGGCCTCGATGTGCGCGGCCAGCCTTTGCTTGTTAGTCCGCTTCACCGCCATGAAGTCGTGCCTGAACTGCGCGTTCTCAGCCAGCGGCAGGATGCGCTTGATGTCGTTCAAGTCAGCCCGCCAGCCCTGGCCGATGTGCTGGTCCAGCAGCGCAGACAAACCCGGGTTGGCCTGGGCCAACCAACGCCTGGGCGTCACGCCGTTGGTCATGTTGGTGAAGCGCTCAGGCCAGATGGCGGCAAAATCTTTGAAGATCGTCTGCACCAGCAATTCCGAATGCAGGGCCGACACGCCGTTGACCTTGTGGCTGCCCACGATGGACAAGTGGGCCATGCGCACGCGCCTCTCGCCGCCTTCGTCAACCAGCGAGAGCCGGCGCAGAAAATCGTCGTCGCCCGGGCGGATGCCGGCCGCCATCACCAGAAAATCGTGGTTGATGCGGAAGATGATTTCCAGGTGGCGCGGCAGCACATGCTGCATCAGCGCCACCGGCCAGGTTTCCAGCGCTTCGGGCATCAGCGTGTGGTTGGTGTAGCTGAAGACCTTTTGCGTTTGCGCCCAGGCATCCCCCCAGGAAAATCCGTGGTCGTCGATCAAGAGCCGCATCAACTCGGCCACGCCGATGGCCGGATGCGTGTCGTTCAGGTGAATGGCCACCTTGTCCGACAAGTTGGAAAGCGAGCCGTGCTCGGTCAGGTGGCGCGCCAGGATGTCCTGGACCGAAGCGCTGGTGAAGAAGTATTCCTGGCGCAGGCGCAATTCACGGCCGGCGGGTGTGCTGTCGTTGGGGTAGAGCACCCAGCTGATGTTTTCGAACTGGTTCTTGAACTCGGCTGCGCGGGCGTAGTCGCCGCTGTTGAAAGCTGTCAGGTCGATGTGCGCCGGCGCCACGGCTTTCCACAGGCGCAGCGTGCTCACGCGTTCGGTGGCGTGGCCAGGGATGACCATGTCGTAAGCCTTGGCGCTGACCTCTCCGGCATGGCGCCAGATGGGCGGGTGGCCGGGCAGGGCGGCTTGTTCGACCCAGCCGCCGAAGTAGACCGGATACGCCACGCCGGCGCGCGGGAATTCCCAAGGCGTGCCGTCTACCAGCCAGGGGTCGGGGTATTCGACTTGGCGGCCGCCCTGGATAGTCTGCGCGAACATGCCGAATTCGTAGCGGATGCCGTAGCCGAAGGAAGGCAGCTCTTGCGTGGCCATCGCGTCGAGAAAGCACGCTGCCAGCCTGCCCAGGCCGCCATTGCCCAAGGCCGCATCGGCTTCTGTGGCGGCCACGTCTTCCATGGTGGTGGCATGCCTGTGCGCGGCTTCGGTCATTTCCCCTTGCAGCCCCAGTGCATGCAAAGCGTTGCCCAGGGTGCGCCCGATGAGAAATTCCATCGACAGGTAGTAAACGCGCCTGGCCTTGCTGGCACGATCGCTGCTGTCGCCTTTGACCCACCGTTGGGACAACTGCTCTCGCGCGATCTGTGCCACGGCGTGCATGATGTCGGTGCCCGTGGCCACACCGGGCGCCGTGCCCACCGTGGCCAGCAAGTGGTGGTCGACGGCGCTGTCAGAAGCCATAGAAACGGACGGGGGCAGGGTCTGGAAGGTTGCGGTCATGGATGGGGAAGTAAGGAACAGCAGGTTCTTCGAACTGGCATGCAGGGGTCATGCCAGGTGTGCGTTTGCGCGGTCACCCAGGTGCGCTTTGGCGCTCCGCATGCAGCGCTGCAAACATCTCAAAAGGGAGTTTAGCGATGGACCCTCCTTGCACTGATGCTTCGGCAAACTGCTGCACTTGTTAAACCCCGCCCGTTACGTGACAAGCTTTTGGCTGCTAAAGCGCACAAGAATTCGAGCCAGCGGCGCCCGCTTCGCATAGATTGAATCTTCAGGAGAAGAGATGAGACCGATAGATGTTGCACAGAGCCTGGACCTGCCAAGGCGGGCCATCGCGTTGGTGCTGGCCGGCGGACGCGGCAGCCGCCTGAAGAACCTGACCGACAGCCGGGCCAAGCCGGCGGTGTATTTCGGGGGCAAATTTCGTATCGTCGATTTCGCGCTGTCGAACTGCATGAACAGCGGCATCCGCCGCATCGGTGTGATCACGCAGTACAAGAGCCACAGCCTGCTGCGCCACCTGCAGCGCGGCTGGGCTTTTCTGAAGAGCGAGATGAACGAGTTCGTCGACCTGCTGCCCGCGCAGCAGCGGGTGGACGAAGAAAGCTGGTATCGCGGTACGGCCGACGCCGTCTATCAGAACCAGGACATCCTGGCCGCGTACCGCGCCGACTATGTCGTGGTGCTGGCGGGCGACCATGTCTACAAGCAGAACTACGCCATCATGCTGGCCGACCATGTGGCCATGCACCGGCAGTTCGGCAGCGAGTGCACGGTCGGCTGCATCGAAGTGGCGCAAGAAGAAGCCACGGCATTCGGCGTGATGGCGGTAGACGAGCAGCGGCGCATTCTGGAATTTGTGGAAAAGCCGCCTGTGCCGCCCACCATCCCCGGCAAGCCCGGCCGCACGCTGGCCAGCATGGGCATCTACATCTTCAACGCGCGATTTCTGTACCGCGAGCTCGAACGCGACATGAACGACCCGGCTTCGAGCCACGATTTCGGCAAGGACATCATCCCCAAGATGGTCAAGGCCGGGCTGGCGGTGGCGCACCCCTTCGAGCTGAGCTGCGTGGGTGGCCAGCATGGCAAGCCGCCGTACTGGCGCGACGTGGGCACCATCGACGCCTACTGGGACGCCAACATCGACCTCACCGCGACTGAGCCGCTGCTGAACCTGTACGACACCAACTGGCCCATCTGGACCTACCAGCCGCAGCTGCCACCAGCCAAATTCGTGCACAACGAGCCCGACCGCCGAGGCATGGCCATCGAATCCCTGGTTTCCGGCGGCTGCATCGTTTCCGGTTCCGTGTTCCGTTCGACCTTGTTTTCCAACGTGCGCGTGCATTCGCATGCACAGGTGAACTGGTCGGTGATCCTGCCCGGGGTGGAAATCGGCCGTGGCGCCCGCATTACCCGCGCTGTCATCGATCGCGATTGCCATATCCCTGACGGCATGGTCATCGGCGAAGACGCGGAAGCCGATGCCGCGCGCTTCTACCGCACCGAATCGGGCATCACCCTGATCACGCGTGACATGCTGCGCCCCAACACTTTCGACAATGCCAGCTGAAGCAGGGCGCAAGCGGACGATGAAAGTCCTGCATGTGGCCGCCGAGGTCTACCCGCTGGTGAAAACGGGCGGTCTGGCCGATGTGGTGGCGGCGCTGCCAGTAGCGCTGGCAGAGCGGGGCACCGACGTGCGCCTGCTGCTGCCGGGCCTGCCGGCGGTGATGGAGGGCGTGCAGGGCGCGCGCACCATCATCGACATAGGCGCCTGTTTCGGTGCCTTGCGTGTGCGGCTGCTGCTGGCGCGCATGCCGCAGACCAAGCTGCCGGTGTACGTGATCGACGCGCCGTATCTGTACCGGCGCGGCGGCAGCCCGTACCAGGACAGCCAGGGCAGCGAATGGCCAGACAACCTGCAGCGCTTCGCCCTGCTGGGCTGGGTGGCTGCGCACCTGGCAGCCGACGACGCCGACCCGCAATGGGCGCCCGACGTCGTGCATGCACACGACTGGCATGCCGCCATGGCCTGCGCCTACATGGCCGAGCACGGGCCCACGCAAGCCGCCAGCGTGTTCACCGTGCACAACCTGGCTTTTCAGGGCTTGTTCCCGATGCAGGACTGGTCGTTGCTGGGGGTGGCCACGCGGCTGCTTTCACCAGAGGGGCTGGAATACCACGGCCAGCTCAGCTTCATGAAAGCTGGTTTGAAGTTTGCCGACCGCGTGACGACCGTGAGCCCGAACTACGCGCGCGAGATTGCCACGCCCGAATTCGGCTGCGGCCTGGACGGCGTGATCCGCGAGCGCGGCGGCCAGGTCAGCGGCATCTTGAACGGCATCGACGATGCGCTGTGGAACCCCGCTACCGACCCCGCCATCGCCACCCTTTTTGACGCGGAACGACCGCAAGGCAAGCGCGACTGCAAGCGCGCGCTGCAGACCGAACTGGGTCTGACCGTGGACGACAAGGCGCTGCTGCTCACCGTCATCAGCCGGCTCACGGCGCAAAAGGGCCTGGATCTGGTGCTGGCGGCCATTCCAGAACTGGTGGCTGCCGGTGTGCAGTTTGCAGTGCAGGGCACGGGCGAGCCGGCGCTGGAGGCGGCCTTTCGCCTGGCGCAGCAGGCGCACCCTGGCCGTGTGCATGTACACATCGGCTACGACGAGGCGCGCGCGCACCGGCTGGTGGCTGGGGCCGACGTGATTGCGGTGCCATCCCGCTTCGAGCCTTGCGGGCTGACGCAGATGTACGGCTTGCGCTACGGCACCCTGCCCATCGTGCGGCGCGTGGGTGGTCTGGCCGACACCGTGGTAGACGCTGATGCAACGCACATCAAAGACGGCAGCGCGACAGGATTCACTTTCGACCTGGCGATGGTGCCGGCCTTTGAGCGCTGCGTGCGACGCGCTCTGGCCACGTTTGAGGACGCTGCCGCCTGGCGCGGGCTGATGCACAACGCCATGTCGCTGCCGCTGGGCTGGGCCGGCCCGGCACACGCCTATCTGGAACTGTATGAACAGGCGCGGGAACACGCGCGGGAACAGGCGCGCGGGGTCTCAGTCTTCAGCGCTGAGAACAGCTGAAAACAGCTGAATCAGCGCGGTACCGGCTTGACCGCGCCACAGTCGGCGGAGATCCATTTGCTCGCAGTCGTCATCTGCACGCGTTCGGGTTTGCCTTCCAATTCGGTCAACACGTTGAACTGGCCTGTCCAGGCCGTTTTGTTGTGCAGCGTGACCGTACCTTCGCCGCTGGAAGGCGGTGGCCCTGAACACTTGAAAGACACCTGCCAGATGTTGCCGTTGCGCTTGGCGGTCTGAGTACAGCCTTCTTCAGGGGGTGGCGGCTCGTCGCGGTCTGCGTCTTCCTTGGTCAGGCAAACGCGCAAGCTGTTGCCGTTGGCCCCGAGGCCAAGACCTTGCTGGGCCATCATGTCCTGCATCATCTTGCGTTGCTGAGGCGACATGCTGGCCATCATGTCATCCATCTGCTTCCTGGCTGCCTCGATGCGGCCACTTTGCGATTTCATCGAAACACCGTGTTCCCACAGACCTGGGGACACTTTCTGAGCCTGGGCCCACGGGCTGGCGGTGGTGAACAAGGCGGCAAACAGCCAAGGCAGGGCGTTTCTGGTCATGCTGATTCCTGTGCAGGGTGAGAGGTTGTGCGAACACCGCGCTTATACCGACGCGCCTGAAGCATGACCATCCCGAAGATGCGTCAGCGGAGCAGCCAGTGCAGCATTCTGCTCAGCGGTCTGCACCGCCGCTCAAGCCAGCATGGCTACCTTTTGTTGAGCTTCAAGGATGGCAAAGTCGATCGGCTTGAGCGTGCCGTTGTTCGAGCCCTCTGCAGAGCAGGCGGTCAAGCCGCACAGCAAGTCACGCTCAGCGCGCAACTCGATCAGGTCGCCGGCTTTCGATGTGGGGCAGCCCACCGTCACGCGTCCTTGGTCGTCGAAACTCACGTTCATGAAAATATTGAACGTGGTGGTGATCTCTTCGCCACGTACGCCGTAAGGCGCCAGCGCCCGGCTGAGGTTCTCAAAACAGCTGGGGTGGTGGCTGGTGCAGCCATAGAGCAGCTCGAACATTTCCTGGCTGCAAGGCGTCAGCGTGAAGTCGTGGCGCTTCACGGTGTCGCGCACGATGGTGAACATCACCTGGCTGTCGTTGCTGTAAAGCTTGTCGCCCGTACTCAGCCACAGCTTGGCGGCATAGTCGATGCTGCGGCCTGAAGACAAGCTGCTCCTGCGGTCGTTCAGATCGAAAGCGAACAAGTCGGAAACCTGCTCGCCCAGCGGATCCATCACGCGCAGCGTCTGACCCTTGCGCAAGATGAAGGCAGTGCCACTCTGCGCAGGGATGCGTTGCACCTGTTGCGGATCGATGTCGATGAGCGCGCTTTCCATCAAGGTCTCCTTTTTTTTCATGACTTCTTCGCATGAGTTTTTCGCATCACTTTGTTGCATGACTTCTTTGCGTGACTTCTTTGCGTGACCGCGAGAACGCAGCTTGCCAAGCCGCAGCACGGGCGGCTGCCAGCACAGGCCGACACAGGTCGTAGGACGTGGGCGCAGGCCAATCTGCAGCAGACCGGTGCACAGAAGGCGACCATCACCCGCGATCGACGTGCCGTGCCGACGTCCGGATTTCACTCTGTCCGACAGGGGTTTTGCCGTTCGCCGCCCACCATTCAAGGCATGAATATGACCCTTGAACGCCCCCTTGGATCACGCCTGAATTTGCCGGGCAGCAACCCTTTGGCTTCGTGCCCGCATCTGGCCTCGAAAGACAGAATCCACACGGTAGACGCTCGCGCCGCGGCCCACGGCTGGGCAGGGCGCTTGTCGGACTTCGTCGTCGGTGCAGACCATCCTTGCGTGATGGCTCGGTCGATGCTGAACCGAGCGCAATTGCGTTTGGGCACGTATGAGCATCAGCGCCTGGGCGATGCCGGACAGGCCGCAGCCGTGTGCCACGACTTGTACGCTACCTTGGCTGAATGCATGGGCTCTGACGGACCGATGCTGTCGTTTGCCGCTGCCTTTCCAGCGCATGCTTTCGTCGACGAAGCCGGTTTCGAGAGCGCGCTGTGGGCGCAGCTCCAAGCCATGCACGACATCGACCGGCAGCATTTCGCCTGGGACGAAGGAGTATCAGCCGATCCGGAAAGCGCAGCTTTCTCGATGAGCCTGGGGGGTGTGGCTTGGTACGTGGTGGGTTTGCACCCGGCGGCTTCCAGAATGGCGCGTCGATTCGATGCCCCGTTGGTGGTGTTCAACCGCCATGCACAGTTTGAAGACCTGCGCAGCGAGGGGCGGTACCAGCCGCTGCGCGCCCGCATCCGCCAGCGTGACCAGGCTTTGCAAGGCAACGTGAATCCAATGCTGAAAGACCATGGCAGTGAATCGGAAGCGCGCCAATACGCCGGTCGTGAGGTGGGCGCGGCATGGCGTTGCCCGCTCCAGCGCGGGCAGGCGGTAGGCTGAACCGCAGGGCCGCTACTCGATGGGTGGCAGCGCCACCTGCAGTTTTTCCAGGCTCAGGGGCTTCTGCAGGTAGTAGTCCACGCGCGCAAAAGTTTCTGCCACTTGTTTGTCTTCTTGCGGCGCGCCGGTAATGGCGATCAACACCAAGTCGTTGCCATAGCTGGCGCGCAGGCGCCTGGACAACTCAGCACCATCGAGGCCCGGCATCTTGATGTCGAACAACACGCACATCGGCTGGAAATCTTCAATCAGCAGCCAGGCACTGCTGCCGTCGTAGGCCGTCTTGACGTGATAGCCGTTGTTGGTGAGCAACTGCGCCAGAGATTCGGCGCCATCCCTGTGGTCATCGACCACCACCACCCTTACCTCGTCTGACATGATTCCTCCAGCCGAATAGAAGTGATCTCGTTGGGTGGTCAATCTAGCAGATAAAGCGGCGCTTTCAGGTGACAGTCGCCGGATTGAACAGCACCAGCGCTTTATGCAGCTTCCAGTGTTCAGCCCAGGTTTTCTTGCGCTCGCTGGGCACCCTCCAGCATGAAGTGGAAAAGCTCCCAGCCCGCGCTGTCGATGGTGGCCGGGCCTCCTGCCATACGGCCCGCGTTGATGTCCATCAGGTCGGTGCACAAACCCACGGCGGGGTTGGCGCCGTGGCGCCACTGGAATCATCGCTGCCGCCGCGATGCAGGCCCACCACGTCCAGCCCCTCGAGCGCGGCGCTTCTTTCATCTTGCAGCGGGATACTGCCAGGCGACGCCTGAACACTTCATTCGTGGGCCAGCTGAATGACCAGCTTGCCGAAGTTCTTGCCCCGCAGCAGGCCGATGAAAGCTTCGGGCGCATTCTCCAGACCGAAGACGATGTCTTCTCGCGCCTTGACCTTTTCCTGCTTCACCCATTCACGCATGGCGCCAGCAAATTCGGGAAATTTAGGCCCGTAGTCTTCAAACACAATGAAACCCTGCATCTTGATGCGCTTGCGCAGCACGATGCCCATCAGCAGGCCCAGCCTGTCGGGCCCGAGCGGCAACTGCGTGTCGTTGTAGGCGGCAATCAGGCCGCAAACAGGCACGCGCGCCTGCGTATTCAGCAATGGCAGCACGGCGTCGAATACGGCGCCGCCAACGCTCTCGAAGTAAACGTCGATGCCCTGCGGGCACGCGGCTGCCAAGCGGCCGGGCAGATCAGCTGCATGGTGATCGACGCAAAGGTCGAAGCCCAACTCGTCGGTGACGTAGCTGCACTTGTCGGGTCCGCCGGCAATGCCGACCACACGGCAGCCCGTGATTCTTGCGATCTGACCCACCACCGAGCCCACCGCACCGCTGGCTGCTGCCACCACCACGGTTTCGCCGCTGACGGGTTGGCCGATGTCGAGCAGACCCATGTAGGCGGTGAACCCGGGCATGCCCAGCACGCCCAGCGCATGGGAGGGATGCGACTCTTCGGGATGAAGCGTGGTCAGGCCCTGGCCGTCTGACAGCGCGTAGTCCTGCCAACCGGCATAGCCCAGCACGAGATCACCGACCTTGAAGTCGGCATGCCTGGACTCCTGGACGCGCGACACCGTGCCGCCCACCATCACTTCGCCGATGGCCACGGGTGCCGCATAGGAAGGCCCGTCACTCATGCGGCCACGCATGTACGGGTCCAGCGACAGGTACAAAGTGCGCAAGAGCAGCTGACCTTCTTTGGCTTCTGGCAAGGGCGCGGTTTCGACGCGGAAGTCTGTGGCCGCGGGTGCGCCACGCGGCCTGCTGGCCAGCACGATGCGGCGGTTGGTGCGGTGGTCTTGAGGCATGGTGGTGTCCTTTTCTCACTCAGCTTGCGCGCCTCGAGTCGTTGTTGTCTGTGCGCGGCCGAACGCACGGTCAAGACCGAACCACCCGCTTCACCGACTTGCCAGTCGTCGAGCCCTGCACCAGGATGGATTGAAGACCACCACACAGTACGTCAGCGCCAACAGGATGTCGCGTTCAGGCCCTGCAGGCAGCGACAAGGCCAGCGACACAGAAATGCCACCGTGCAACCCGCCCCAGGTCAGCACCGTTGCAGCGCCCTTGGGCAGGCGGACAACGCCACGCGGCAGCGTCACGGGCAAAACCACCGTCAACCAGCGCGCCATCAGCGTTATGCCGATGACGCACTGCGCAAGCTGGCTGTGGCGTGCCGAAAACTGGCAGCTGACGTACAAATCCCGACCGACCAGACGGGCGCAGCTTCGGCCGAGACAGCCGCGCTGGAACAGGAATTTGAATACCTGGGCACCGTGGGCATCAGCGACCCGCCTCGTCAAGAAGCGGCAGCGGCCATCGCCCAGGCGCATCGGGCCGGTATCCGCGTGCTCATGATCACTGGCGACCACCCGCAAACGGCGCTACGCATCGCTACGGACCTGGGCATCGTGGGCAGTGAGGCACCTGTGCTCACGGGGATCGAACTCGACAAGCTGGATGACCCCGCCTTCACTGCCGCGGTACTGCAAACCTCGGTGTTTGCGCGCGTGGCACCCCAGCACAAGCTGCGTATCGTGCGCGCGCTGCAAGCCAGCGGCGAAGTGGTGGCGATGACGGGCGACGGTGTCAACGACGCCCCGGCGCTGAAAGCTGCAGATATCGGTATCGCCATGGGTATGGCGGGCACCGAAGTAGCCAAGGAAGCCGCCCGTATGATCCTGGCCGACGACCACTTCGCCACCCTCGTGGTGGCTGTGCGTGAAGGGCGCGGCGTGCTCGACAACATCGAGAAGTTCCTGCGCTATCTGCTGTCGTCGAATCTGCCGAAGTGCTGACGGTGTTCGTAGGCGTGGTGGGTGCCAGCGTCATTGGGCTGAAAGCCACGGCCACGGGCGGGGGCGGCACGGTGGTGCTGCCGCTGCTGGCCACGCAAATACTGTGGATCAACCTGATCACCGACAGCGGCCCGGCGCTGGCGATGGGCGTGGACCCCATCAATGACGACGTGATGGCGCGCAAGCCGCGCCCACGCAAGCAACGCATCATTGGCTGGCGCATGGCGCATGGCGCATGGCGCAGGCGGACGTTGAAGCCGGCGTCGTCATGGCTGGGCTGAGCTTGCTGAGGCCTGCCGTTCCTGAACCTCGCTTTTGGCACCGTGCCGCTGTCGCCTGGCCAGTGGTTCGCGTGTGTGGCGATGGCCAGCGGGGTACTTGGATTCGGTGAAGCAAGAAAGCTGTTGCGGCGCCTATTTGCCTAGGGCCTGGTCGGCCTGCAAGGTAGAAGCGGACTGCGACAACTCATCCAGACAAAGGGAGTTGGTAGCCAAACCATGCCAGGCCGGGCAGGGCGCCTTTTGGTGTGAACCAATGTCGCGCCCGCTCGTCGCACCAGTTCCGACGCACAGCCAGGAGTCCCGCATGAACTACGACGATTCACCGACAGATTGCCCTTCCGTCCACGCCACGCCCAACGATCCACAGAAGCGCGTGTGGCTGATCGCCACAGGGGTGGCCGGTGGCACGGCCGCGCTGGCCACTGCCGTTCCTTTCGTTGCCACCTTTCAGCCCAGCGAACGTGCCCGTGCTGCTGGCGGGCCGGTTGAGGTGGACTTGGCGAGCATCCTGCCTGGCGACACCAAGATCGTGGCCTGGCGTGGCAAGCCGGTGTGGGTGGTACGGCGCACGCCCCAGATGCTGGCCGCTTTGACTGGGCATGAAGGTGAACTGGTAGACCCGGAGTCCAAACGCGAACAGCAGCCCGGATACGCCAACAACACCGCGCGCGCCATCAAGCCAGACATCTTCGTTGTCATCGGCATCTGCACGCATCTGGGCTGTTCACCCAACGTGGCCCCGGCAGGAACCCCCAATCCCAGCCTGCCTGACGACTGGCCGGGCGGTTTCTTTTGCCCTTGCCACGGATCCACATTCGACGGCGCGGGGCGCGTCTACAAGAACAAGCCTGCGCCGACCAATCTTGTGGTTCCTTCATACCGGTTCGCCAGCGACACGCGTGTCGTGATTGGTGAGGATCCCATCGACGCGTGACCGCTGGCGCAGCAGCGCGCCTTGAAGCCACCCCATCCAGCAACTTGCCGTCAGTCCACGTTGTAGGGTCGCTGGGCGTGGCAGGGCTGCAAGATGGCGTTGATGACGATGGCGTCTTGCACCGCACGCCGATCAGCCATCAAGCCTTGCCTGGAGAAGCGGCGCGGCGGCTGCAACTGGCGCTGCAGCAAAACGTTGGGTGCAGGCGCAGCCACCGCAGCCCGAGGCACCAGAACGATTTGCGGCGGGTCTGACCCATCGGTCTGCGCCAGCCTGGCTTGCGCTCTTGACTGCAGGGCTGCAGCCTCGGACTCCAACTGTGCCTGTGCCTGTGCCTGTGCCTGTGCCTGTTCTCGTGCCTGCGGCCCGAGCGCGGCTCTCCCGCGCCACTGCCTGTAAAGAAACTGCCCCAGCATGATGGCGCCGAATACGAGGACGAAGACCAGTTCCTGAGGAAACCCGCTCATGCAACGCTCCCGCTACTTTTTCTGGCCACCGGCCGGGTTGTTGCCGCTGCTCTCGCCCGTGTTGGCGATCTCTGCGCGCATGTCCGTGTCGGCCTGCATGTTCTTCATGCGGTAGTAGTCCATGATGCCCAGGTTGCCGGCGCGAAAGGCTTCAGCCATGGCGCGTGGCACTTCGGCTTCGGCTTCCACCACGCGGGCACGCATTTCCTGTTCAAGCGCCACGGCCATGGCCCGCCGTTCTTCTGCCTTGGCCTGGGCGATCTGCTTGTCGGCATTGGCCTGGTCGATCTGCAGTTTGGCACCGATGTTTTCGCCCACGTCCACGTCGGCGATGTCGATGGACAGGATCTCGTAGGCTGTCCCGGCGTCCAGGCCCTTGGACAGGATGTGCTTGGAAATGTGGTCAGGGTTCTCCAGCACGTCCTTGTGGCTCTTGGCTGAGCCGATGGTGCTGACCATGCCTTCGCCCACGCGCGCCATGATCGTCTCTTCGCCTGCGCCGCCCACCAGCCTGTCGATGTTGGTGCGCACCGTCACGCGGGAAACGGCAATCAGCTGGATGCCGTCTTTGGCCACGGCCGCGATGCGCGGGGTTTCGATCACCTTCGGGATCACCGACATCTGCACCGCTTCCAGCACATTGCGGCCAGCCAGGTCAATGGCCGCCGCACGCTGAAAGGGCAGGGGGATATTGGCCTTGTCGGCCGAGATCATGGCGTTGACGACGCGGGCCACATTGCCGCCGGCCAGGAAGTGCCCTTCCAGGTCGTTGACCGACAACTCGATACCGGCTTTCGCCGCGCTGATGCGCGCCGTGACGATGGTGGCCGGCGGCACGCGCCGCAAGCGCATGGCGATCAAGGTGAACAAGCCCACGTAGGCGCCCGAAGCCCAGGCGGCAATCCACAGCGGAATCGGAATCAGATACAGCAGCACGGCCAAAACGGCCACCACAGCCACCAGCAGGCCCAGACTGCCGACGAAACCTGTCATCAATTCATTCATCAGTCGTCACCTTTTGGTTGGTTTGTGTCGGCCGGGTTCGGCGCCTGCTGTGCCGTGCGCAGTTCTCGCACCACGATCCGGTTGCCATCGACATGCGTCACATGGATGGGTGTGCCACGTTCGATGAGCGCACCGTCGGACACCACATCGACGCGCTCGCCCTCGATGTCGGCGATGCCGGCCGGCCGCAGCACGGTGGCCGCATGGCCGCGTTTGCCCAGCCAGCGTTGATCAGACAGGGGCGCCGATCCGTGTTCGGGCCCGGTGCCCAGGTTGGCATCCAGCACCAGCCTGCGTGCGAAGGGCAGGCGTGGCATGAAGCGCAGCAGCACCAGGCCGACCCCGAGCGCGATCAGCAAGGCAATGACGACACGCCAGCTTGCCTGGATGACAGCGGCTGCTGTATCGCCGGCACCCGTCATGCTGAGCACCAGCGCACCCAGCAGGGCGGCAGCCCCCAGGACCCCGGCGATGCCCAGGCCCGGGATGAAGAACACCTCGGCGACCAGCAGCGCCAAACCCAGGCCAGCCAACAGCAGTTCTTCCCAACCCGCCAGCTGCACGAGCCAGTGGCCCCAGAAGAACAGCGACAAACTGGCCACGCCCACAGCCCCGGCCAGGCCGAAGCCGGGCGTGCGCACCTCGACCAAGATGCCGAGCAGCCCCACGCTGATCAGCAGCGAGCTCAGCACCGGATTGGTCAGAAAGCGCACCACATGTTCAGCCCAGTGCGGCGTTGCCCGGCGCACCTCGGCACCTCCCAGATCCAGTTGCGACAGCAGGCTGTCCAGAGAATCCGCCCGAAAGTCCACGAGCTTGTTGGACAGCGCTTCGTCGGTCGTGAGCGTCAACAGCTTGCCCTTTTCCACGACGCCAGGCACCTCGACATCGGCATCGACCATGGCCTCTGCAAGCAGGAGAGGGCGCTTGCGGGCCTCGGCCGTGGCCCGGAATTCCTTGCGCACGTAAGACACGGTCTTCTCGCTCGCCGGTTTGGCCTCGGTCCCCGGGGATCCGCCCTGCACCGGCGCTGCGGCGCCTATCGTGCTGCCTGTGGACATGGCCAAGGTCTGCGTGGCCAGGCCGATCAAGGCACCTGCAGAAATGGCGCGCTTGTTGACGAAGCCCACCGTGCGCAGGGGGGTGTTCAACAAGGAATCGCGGATCTGCACTGCCGCGTCTACACGGCCGCCGAAGGTGTCGATTTCCAGGATGACTGCCGCTGCGCCGGCTTCGGTGGCCTCATCTATAACGCGTTGAACGAACGGGGCCAGCCCGAGGTCGATCACGCCGGTGATGGGCAGCACATAGACGATGGGCTTGGCTGGAACGCCCTGCGCCGCCGCGTAGCGGGCATTTGGCAGCAACAGCCCCCACAGCCCCAGCGCTAAAAGCGCAAGGCTGAACAGCCCACTCAGCTGCCTTCTGGACATGCGACTGCTTGAAGCAAGTCTTGAAGCAAGAAGTCTTGACGCAGCTCTCGGCGATAGACGACTTTTCCACACGTTCTGTCGACACCGGCATTCATCGCTTCTCCTGGAAATTTGATCGGGCCGTTGTAGCCCGTTTCAGCAGCAACCGACGATCACCGGGA
>JBBQXN010000010.1:0-68524 GCA_038209585.1 Burkholderiales bacterium | reverse complement strand
CTGTGGCAGGTATTTGATGTCGATGTGCAGGAAGCCGGGCTCGTAGTCCTTAAACGTCTTTACGGGCTTGGCCGTGCCCTCGAGCAGGGGCTGCAGGCTCTTGAGGTCAGACACCCCATGGCGGCGTAGACAGCGGTCCAGCCCGGAGCGCGAGACATCGGGATTGATGAACTCGCGAAACACCACCAGCAGGTCATCCAGGGCCAGCAGCAGGGTGCGCCGTAATTCCACGGCCAGCAGCTCTTGGGCGGGGTGGAGCGTCGTCGACAACTTGTGCGGTCGGTGCGAGCGGTCCTGCGGATCCTCGCGGTGCTTCCACTTGCGAGCGGTAGCCTCCGTGATGTTGTAGCGCTCTGCCAGCACGGTCAACGGTGCTGACGAAGCTTTGATCTCGGTGCGAGTACGCGGCGTGGTGCGCGCCAGCGGATGGACGTGGCTCATGAGCAAGCCCACGCGGTGGCCTCGTCATGGGCCTGCGTTGCCATGACCTCGGTCTCTTTGCAATTGAAGCAGCTCGGCGCGGGCAAGGCGTTTGGCGTGGTGTCAAACGCATGGGCGCCCAAATCGACATTGAAGTGCGACATGGAGCGAGCCAGACCCTTGACGGGATCGGGCCGACTTGCTGACCCTCGTCTTTAAGGGTGTGGCTGACAGAAATCGAAGCAACCACCCCTTGACTCGCAGACTGGAAGGCTCCTTCCAACCACCGTAGAGCGCTGTGGGCCTGCGCTCGGTCCAGGAATAGAGCGCTACGAAGCCGACGATATGCCAGCTCGATCAAAAGACCAGTTACTGGGCGAAAGACGTGGCCAACGCTGTGGCAACTCTCGGACCCGCTTTTTCATACCTTTTCATACCGGAAACGAAAACGCCACCTGAAGGTGGCGCAAGTCGTTGATTCGCATGGTGAATCTTGGTGGGCGGTGCAGGGCTTGAACCTGCGACCCCTGCCGTGTGAAGGCAGTGCTCTACCGCTGAGCTAACCGCCCGGAATTTTATCGAACGAATTTCTGACCCGGCGACTGCGATTTATCGTGCCATTTGGTCCGCGGCAGAGTATGCCACGACAGCAGGCCGCCAGATGGACCTGCCACTGCTGGCTTTGTCGACTTCTGCCAGTAAGGCGTCATGCATCAGAACTTCCTCGTCGCTTGCGTGCAACTGCGGCAGCATGAAGGTGGCCAGATCAATTACCGGCAGGTCCAGGTGGCGCTCATGCTCATCGTGTGGCTCAACCACCAGGGCGTCCTGCCCGCGCGTCATGCGGATGTAGACCTCGGCCAACAAGCCGGCGTCCAGCAAGGCGCCGTGCAGTTCTCGGCCAGAGTTGTCTACTTCCAGCCGCTTGCAAAGCGCATCAAGAGAATTGCTCTTGCCAGGGAACATCTCGCGCGCCATCAGCAGGCTGTCGGTGACGCGGGCTGCATGCTGGCGCAGCGGCGGCAATCCCAGGCGCTTGAGTTCGGCGTCCAGAAACCCCAGGTCGAAAGCTGCGTTGTGGATGATGATTTCTGCGCCGTCGATGAAGGCCAGCAGGTCGGCTGCAACGTCAGCGAACAGCGGCTTGTCCGCCAGAAATTCGTCGGTGATGCCGTGCACACGCAAGGCGTCTGGGTGGCTGCTGCGCTGGGGGTTGACATAGCGGTGGAAGCGCGCGTCTCCAGCTTCGCTGTAGCGCCTGTCCATCATGGCAATGCAGCCGATCTCAATGACGCGGTCGCCCTGGTCGGCCGACAGGCCCGTGGTTTCGGTGTCCAGAAAGATTTGTCTCATGGCCGGGATGGTAGACGTTGGCCACGCTGACCACACCACCACCAGGCAGCAGCGCCGATGAGGATCATCGGTATGCAAAGCCACTGGCCCATGCTCATGTTCAACGCCAACAGGCCCAAAAAGCTGTCGGGCTCACGGAAGTATTCCGCCACGAAACGCAGCACGCCGTAACCGAACAGAAAGGCAAAAGCCACCTGCCCTGTCGGCCGCTCTTTGCGGCTGTAGATCCACAGCAGCACGAACAGCAGCAGCCCTTCCAGCAGGAACTGGTAGATCTGCGACGGGTGCCGTGCCAACATGCTGCCGCTTTGTGGAAACGCCATTGCCCAAGGCAAGTTGGGGTCGGCGGCACGGCCCCACAACTCGCCGTTGATGAAGTTGCCCAAGCGGCCTGACGCCAGCCCGGTGGGCACGCAGGGGGCCACCACGTCCATGACCTCCAGGAAGGTGCGCCCGCGGCTGCGCGCGAACCAGGCCATCGCCAGGATGACGCCCAGCAAACCGCCGTGAAACGACATGCCGCCGCGCCAGACCATCAGGATTTCCAGCGGGTTGGTCAAATATTCACCAGGCTTGTAAAAAAGCGCATAGCCGATGCGCCCGCCCAGGACAACGCCCAGAACGCCATAAAACAGCATGTCCTCGACATCACGGCGTTGCCACCCGGCTGCAGCAAAGTGCGGCAAGCGAACGCGTCTGGCACCCAGGAACAAAAACAGGCCGAAGGCGGCCAGGTACGTCAGGCCATACCAGTTGATATGAATCGGCCCCAGCGACAACGCCACGGGGTCGAACTGCGGATGCACGAGCATAGATGTTGCTCCAGACCGAAACCCACGATTGTCCACGGCCCAACAGATAATCCGCCCACCCCTGAAAACCAAAGGACACCCGCCCCATGAGCTCCAACCGCCGTTCGAAGAACATCACCGAAGGTGTGGCACGCGCGCCCAACCGTTCCATGTACTACGGCATGGGCTACACAGACAGCGATTTCGGCAAGCCGATGATCGGCGTGGCCAACGGGCACAGCACCATCACGCCCTGCAACAGCGGCTTGCAAAAGCTGGCTGATGCGGCAGTGATGGGCCTCAAAGCAGCGGGCGCCAACGCGCAGATGTTTGGCACGCCCACCATCAGCGACGGCATGGCCATGGGCACCGAAGGCATGAAGTACAGCCTGGTCAGCCGTGAGGTGATTGCCGATTGCGTGGAAACCTGCGTGGGTGGGCAGTGGATGGACGGCGTGCTCGTCATCGGTGGCTGCGACAAGAACATGCCGGGCGGCATGATGGGGATGCTGCGCGCCAACGTGCCGGCCATCTATGTCTATGGTGGCACCATCCTGCCGGGCCGCTACAAGGGGCAGGATCTGAACATCGTCAGCGTGTTCGAGGCCGTAGGCCAGTTCAGCGCAGGCAACATGAGCGAAGAAGACTTCTGCCAGATCGAAAAACGCGCCATTCCAGGCAGCGGCAGCTGCGGCGGCATGTACACCGCCAACACCATGTCATCGGCCTTCGAGGCCCTGGGCATGAGCTTGCCCTTTGCCAGCACCATGGCCAACGTGGAAGAGCCCATCGTCGCCCATACACGGGAAGCAGCACGCGTGCTGGTGGAGGCGGTGAAGGCCGACCTGAAGCCGCGCGACATCGTCACCAAAGAGGCGATCGAGAACGCCGTGGCCGTGATCATGGCCATCGGCGGCAGCAGCAATGCCGTGTTGCACTTCCTCGCCATCGCCCACACGGCAGGGGTGGAATGGACGATCGACGACTTCGAGCGTGTGCGCAAGCGCACGCCCGTGCTGTGCGACCTGAAGCCCAGCGGCAGAAACCTGGCCATCGACCTGCACCGTGCCGGCGGCATTCCTGCCGTCATGAAGGTCTTGCTCGAAGCCGGCCTGCTGCATGGCGACTGCATGACCATCACGGGTAAGACGGTGGCAGAGAACCTGGCTGACCTACCCGCCTTGCGCACCGACCAGGACGTCATCCGCCCCGTCGATCAGGCCGTGTACGAAGCCGGCCACTTGGCCATCCTGAAAGGCAACCTCAGCCCCGAAGGCTGCGTGGCCAAGATCACCGGCCTGAAGAACCCGGTGATGACGGGCCCGGCGCGCGTTTTCGAAGATGAGCAAAGCGCCCTGGCCGCGATCATGGAGAAAAAGATAGTTGCTGGCGACGTGATGGTGCTGCGCTATCTGGGCCCCAAAGGCGGGCCGGGCATGCCGGAGATGCTGGCACCCACGGGCGCGCTCATCGGCCAGGGGCTGGGCGAAACGGTCGGCCTGATCACCGACGGCCGCTTCAGTGGTGGCACTTGGGGCATGGTCGTGGGGCATGTGGCGCCAGAAGCCGCAGCCGGGGGGCTGATCGCCCTGGTGGCTGAAGGCGACAGCATCACCATCGATTCGCATCAGCTCTTGCTGCAGCTGAATGTGGACGACGCTGAGATTGCGCGTCGCCGCGCTTTGTGGCAAACGCCCGCGCCGCGCTAC
Source organism: Burkholderiales bacterium (assembly GCA_038209585.1). GTDB lineage: Bacteria > Pseudomonadota > Gammaproteobacteria > Burkholderiales > Burkholderiaceae_C > Rubrivivax. The sequence continues at coordinate 64,251 of JBBQXN010000010.1, read as the reverse complement.
ACGCGGGGGGTGCTGGCCAAATTCTCGCGCAATACCACCAGCGCCAGCCGCGGTGCGGTACTGGACGCCGACTAAGCGTCGGCGTGGGTGCGGAAGACCTGAGCTGCAGGATGGCTGCTACAGGCGAGGTTCTTGTGGCCCGTCACTGCGCTTGGGCGTCGAGCCGCTCATCGTCTTGGCCCGGCTTTTCGCCTGGTCGCGCACTTTGTCCACCCGGCCTTTGCGTCGGGTGTCCTGGCCCAGATGCACCATGGCGCGTTCGCGCCGCTCGGCCTTGCGGTCTTCCATCTTCTGCATGGCTCGGCGCTGGGTGATCCCGGTTCCGTCAGCAAATGCCCACCACACCGCAGCGCCTGCAAACGGCAGCAACAACCACCACCAGTCCAGTCGAGATACGGGCTCGACGCCCGCCAACCAAACCGCACCGAGCAACACGCCGATGATGACCAAAGGCATGGATTTCTCCTCTTTGACGCCTACACACACACTCATCCGCTGCAGATGTCGCACGCGTTGTTTCAATGTAGCGCAGACCCGGCGCTTGCAGCGCCCGGTTCCAGCCCCCAACATGACCTCATGCGTGTGTTCCGCACTCTCCTTCAGCTGACAGCCCTGTTCATGCTCACGGGCGCAGGCACGGCGAACGCTGCGCTGCCCAATGAACGCATGGTCGATCTGTCCAGCGGTACAGGCTCGTTCGTAGGCGATGGCCCGCGGCTGCTGGCAGGCGATGACTTCATCACCTTCACCAACTTGGGCCCGGGCACCTACAGCTACAGGTTCAAGCTCTCTGGCGAGGGCATAGACGGCCTGGCCGCCAGCGTGAACGGGCAAAACGCGGGCACCTTCACGGTAGGCGAGCGCAGCTTCGCTGGCTTGGAAGGCCGCGACAACGGCTCTTTCACGGTGCAGATCACCGGCCGCCCCGCTGGCAACGCCGCCTACCAAGGCGTGCTGACCGTGACCCCGGAACCTCTTCCCGAACCCAAAGGCCCTGCCCTGCTGGTCTCGGGCCTGATCGCCCTGGCGGGCTGGGCCTGGTGGCGTGGGCGAAGCAAACTCAAAGCGCCGCCCGGCGCCTGAGCCGGCGTCAGTTCGTCTGCGTCAACTGGTCCAGGATGGCCGGGTTTTCAAGGGTGCTCGTGTCCTGAGTGATGGCTTCGCCTTTGGCGATGCTGCGCAACAAACGCCGCATGATCTTGCCGCTGCGCGTCTTGGGCAGGTTGTCGCCAAAGCGGATGTCCTTGGGTTTGGCGATCGGCCCGATCTCCTTGCCCACCCAGGCTCGCAGTTCTGCTGCGATCTTCTTCGCCTCTTCGCCCGTGGGCCGGCTGCGCTTCAAGACGACAAAGGCGCAAATGGCTTCGCCCGTGGTGTCGTCCGGGCGGCCGACCACGGCAGCTTCGGCCACCAGATCGGTGCAACTCACCAGGGCGCTTTCGATTTCCATGGTGCCCATACGGTGGCCGCTGACGTTCAGCACATCGTCGATGCGGCCTGTGATCGTGAAGTAGCCTGTTTCCTTGTCGCGGATGGCGCCATCGCCAGCCAGGTAGTAGCCCTTCAGCTCGGGCGGGAAGTAGCTTTTCTTGAAACGCTCGGGGTCGCCGTAGACGGCGCGAATCATGCTTGGCCAGGGCTTCTTGATGACGAGGATGCCGCCGCTGCCATTGGGCACGTCGGCCCCCGTCTCGTCCACCACCGCAGCAACGATGCCGGGGAAAGGCAAGGTGCAAGAACCCGGCACCATGGGCGTGGCACCCGGCAAAGGCGTGATGACGTGGCCACCGGTTTCCGTCTGCCAGAACGTGTCCACCACGGGGCAGCGGCTGCCACCCACATGCTTGTAGTACCACTCCCAGGCCGCAGGGTTGATCGGCTCGCCCACACTCCCCAGGATACGCAGGCTGGACAGGTCGCTGTGGCGCGGGTGCACGGTGTCGTTGCCCTCGGCAGCCTTGATGAGACTGCGGATGGCCGTGGGCGCGGTGTAGAAGATCGTGACCTTGTGCTTTTCGATCGTCTTCCAGAAACGCGCGGCATCGGGGAAGGTGGGAACGCCTTCGAACACCACTTCGGTGCCGCCCAGGGCCAGCGGGCCATAGGTGATGTAGCTGTGGCCCGTGACCCAGCCGATGTCGGCCGTGCACCAGAACACATCGCTGGGCTTCAGGTCGAAGGTCCAGGCTGTCGTCAGCGCAGCGTGCAGCAGGTAGCCCCCCGTGCTGTGTTGCACGCCCTTGGGTTTGCCCGTGCTGCCGCTGGTGTACAGCAGGAACAGCGGGTGCTCCGCACTCACCCATTCGGGTTCGCATTCGATCGGCTGCGACGCCAGTTCTTCATGCAGCCACCGGTCGCGCTCGGGGTGCCAGGCGACCTGGCCGCCCGTGCGCTTGTAGACGAAGACGTTGGTCAGGGTCTCGCAACCGCCCATGGCAATGGCTTCATCGACGATGGCCTTCAGGGGCAAGCTCTTGCCACCGCGCATCTGCTCGTCTGCGGTGATGACCATTACCGCGCCAGCGTCCTGTACGCGGTCGCGCACGCTCTGCGCGCTGAAGCCGCCGAAGACCACGGAATGGATGGCGCCGATGCGCGCGCAGGCCAGCATCGCGGCCACGCCCTCGATCGACATGCTCATGTAGATGACGACGCGGTCGCCCTTGTTCACGCCACGCGCCCTGAGCGCGCTGCCGAACTGGCACACCTCGACCAGCAACTGGGCGTAGGTGATGCGCGTGACCTGTCCGTCGTCGGCCTCGAAGATGATGGCGATTCGGTCGCCATGGCCAGCCTGCACATGCCGGTCCAGGCAGTTCACGCTGGCATTCAACGTGCCGTCCTCGAACCATTTGTAGAAAGGCGCCTGGCTGCTGTCCAGCGCGGTGGTGAATGGCGTTTTCCAGTCAAGAAACTCACGCGCCAGGCGCGACCAGTAGGCTTCGTAGTCGGCATCCGCTTCAGCCACCAGGGCCTGGTAGGCGGGCATGCCGCTGACCTTGGCTGCTGCTACCAGACTGGCAGGGGGTTGATGGGTCATGACCTCGGTGCGTTCGCTCATTGGCGGTCTCCAGTGGTGTTGTGCGTTGGGTCGCGCAGCTACCCGCGCTGCCTTGTCAGCCAAGCCTGAGGCTCAATCGTCTTCGCCGTTCCTCTGTCGACGACGACTGTCGCCCATCGCGCTGACGATGTCCTGACTTTACGTGCTGCACTGCCAGCAGAACATCGCCTGTCACCCAGCAGGAACATTCCCGCCCGTCTGGGCTGGCCAAAAAAGGCCAATGTGAGTCCTTAAGCGTCCCGGGCACAATCCTGCCTCCCAGACAGCTTGCCTGGCCCGGCGCAGCGTGCGCTCAGGCGCTCGTCTACCTGCAAATCCAACGGCCTGCGGCAGCTCGCTGAACTGGCCCAGCGCACCATCCATCGTGACCGCCGTTTCCACCCCTGCCCTGCGCTCGACACTGGCTGCGTTCCTGGAACGACCCAAGGTGCAGCACACCATTCTGGCCCTCATCATCATCAATGCGGTGATCCTGGGCTTGGAGACCTCGCCAGCGCTGATGGCCCGGTACGGCAACTGGCTGATGGGCCTGGACAAGCTGATCCTGGCCGTCTTCGTGGCCGAGATCAGCGCGCGTATGTATGTGCACCGAACCCGTTTTTTCCGCGATCCGTGGAGCGTGTTCGACTTTCTGGTGGTGGCCATTGCGCTGGTGCCAGCCGGCGGACAGCTGGCCGTCCTGCGCGCACTGCGTGTACTGCGCGTGCTGCGTATCCTGACCATCGTGCCTTCGATGCGGCGCGTGGTGGGCGGGTTGCTGGCAGCGATCCCAGGCCTGGCGTCCATTGGCATGGTGCTGGCCTTGGTGTTTTATGTATTCGCCGTCATCACCACCAACCTGTTCGGTGCTGCGTTCCCAGACTGGTTTGGCACGCTCGGCCGCTCGCTTTACACGCTGTTCCAGGTGATGACGCTGGAGAGCTGGAGCATGGGCATCTCGCGCCCGGTGATGGAAGTATTCCCCTACGCGTGGATCTTCTTCATCCCTTTCATCCTGATCGCCACTTTCACGATGCTGAATTTGTTCATCGGGGTCATCGTCAGCGCCATGCAAACTTTCAGCGACGACGAGAAAGCCCTGTCCGAGCCCGCGCCCGCAGCTCCTTCGGCCATCGACAGAACAGCCACAGAAGGCACAGCGCAGTTGCACACGGAGTTACGCCAACTGCGCGTCGAGATGGCCGAACTTAAAGAAATGCTGCGTCACAACACCACCCGCGGAGACGCCACATGCTGATTCAAACATTGCTATTCGCAGGCGGTCTGGTCGCGCTCATCGTGGGCGCCGACCTGCTGGTTCGCGGCGCTTCGAAACTGGCGCTGAGCTTCGGCATCTCGCCCCTGGTGGTGGGCCTGACGGTGGTGGCCCTGGGCACCAGTGCGCCAGAGATGGCGGTTTCCACAGGCGCAGTTCTCAACGGTCAGGTCGACCTGGCGCTGGGCAACGTCATCGGCAGCAATATCTTCAACATCCTCTTCATCCTGGGAATCAGCGCCCTGATCACGCCTTTGGTGGTGAATGTGCAACTGATCCGCCAGGAAGTGCCCATCATGATCGGTGCCAGCCTGTTGCTGGTGGTGTTGGCTCTGGACGGCCGCATCAGCGCCACAGACGCTGCGCTGCTGTTTGGTCTGGTGATTGCCTACACCTTGTTCCTTGTGCTGCAGTCGCGTGCCGAGACGCAGGCCGCGCGCGACGAATACGCCGCCGAGATTCAGCCCGCCGCGGCGGGCAGCTGGGACAGCCATTGGGGAGCGCAGTTGGGCTTGATCGTGGCGGGCCTCATCCTGCTGGTGGGCGGTTCAGAGGCACTGGTCACCGCCGCCGTCAGCTTCGCGCGGGCGCTGGGCATCAGCGAACTGGTGATCGGCCTGACCATCATCGCCGCAGGCACGTCGATGCCTGAAGTGGCGGCCTCGGTAGTGGCTGCGCTGAAGGGAGAACGCGATATTGCCGTGGGCAACGTGGTGGGCAGTTGCGTGTTCAACGTGCTGGGCTGCGTGGGTCTGGCCGGCCTCGCTGCGGCCATCAGTGGCGCAGGCGGCGGCTCGCTGATCGTTCCGACAGCGGCGCTGAATTTCGACATGTGGGTGATGCTGGCCGTGTCCCTGGCCTGTTTGCCGGTGTTCCTGACTGGGCGCGAGATCGCGCGCTGGGAAGGGATCATCTTCTTGGGCTACTACTGCGCCTACGTGATCTACCTCATCCTGGCAGCCAAGGACCATGCGGCCATGCCCGCCTACAGCCAGGTCATGCTGAGCTTCGTCATCCCGCTCACCGTCGTCACGCTGATCGCGTCGACCATTCGCAGCAAGCGCTGAAAGTCCGGCTGAGCCTGACTCAGTCCTGCGGCTGGTCAGGTGGCACGGGCGCGATGGACGGCACGCGCAAATGCAAAGCCGCCATGGCCATCAGGTTGGCCGACACGGGCGCGGTGAGGAAGACGAACAGCGTGATCAGCAGTTCGTGCACGCCCGGCGTGCCGCGTGCCCAGCTCATCAAGATGCTGGCCAGCAGCACACCGCCCACACCCAGCGTGCTGGCCTTGGTGGGCGCGTGCAGACGCATGTAGAAGTCTGGGAATCGCACCAGCCCGATGGCACCTACCAGAGCGAAAAGGCCCCCGATGCACAAAAAGGCTGCCACGGGTATCTGTACCCACCAGGGCAGGCTTTCGATCGCATTGATGTCCATGTGCGGCAGCTCCTTCGGTTATTCGATGACGTCGCCACGCGCCAGGTAGCGCCCCAGCGCCACCGTGGAAACGAAACCCAGCATGGCGATCAGCAAGGCGGCCTCAAACAGCAGCACTGTGGCCAGGCGAATGCCCAGCAGCAGCGCCAGCGACACGGCATTGATGTAGAGCGTGTCAAGCGCCAGCAAGCGGTCTGTCACCTGCGGGCCGCGCAGCAGCCGCCACAGGCAAAGCAGCACAGCGACAGAAATAGCCAGGATGGTGACGTCAAGCGCCCAGGCCACGATCATCAGAACAACTCCTTGAGTGGCGCTTCATAGCGCGCCTTCATCTCGGCCACCATGGCCTGGGGGTCGCTGCAATCCAGCGCATGCACGAGGATGAAGCGGCCCTGCTCGTCGACCACGCAGCTCACCGTGCCGGGGGTGGTGGTGATGATGGTGGCAAGCAAGGTGATGGCTGTGGGGTGCTGCACGTCCAGCGGCACGCGCAACCAGGCCGGCTGCGGATTGGAAAACGGCGACAGGACGATGCGCGCCACCGCTATGTTCGACACCACGATGTCGTACAGCACGACGAAAAAGAGCTTCAACGCCAGCAGCCAGGAAGTTGGCCGCGTGGGCAGGCCCAGAAAATCATGCAGCAGCCAAGGTACCAGCAGGCCCAGCACCACGGCGGTGATGAGATTGCCCGGCGCCAGGCTTTGCTGCAACAGCAGCCAAGCCACACCCAGCAACACGGAGAGCACCGGATGAGCCAGCCAGCGCGACTTCACTTCACACCCCCAGAAAACGGAACAACTTGTGGAATGCGGTAAGGCCGCACCGTGTCGGCCTGCGCACCGCCTTGTTCAGACAACACGGCGTGGGCATAGGCATCGCGGTCCATCATCTGCAGGGCCGCCGCAGCGGTGTAACGCTGAATCGGCGCGGCGTAGATGCTGAGCAGCACGCTCATGGCCAGCAAGGAGATCATCGCCAGCAGCAACCTGCGGCTGGAGCCTGAATTGCCGCCAGGCATGTCTGGCCGCACCGACCAGAACAGAATGCTGCCAGCCCGCGCCAGGCCGACCAGGGTGAAGAAACCCACCACCAGCACCACCGCCCACACCGCTACCGCCCAGGGGTGATGGCTGGCCGCCTGCAACAGCATCAGCTTGCCGATGAAGCCAGGCAGCGGTGGCAGGCCGGCATTGGACGCGGCCGCCAGCAGAAGCATCAGCCCCAGCAGCACCGGCTGGGCCACCGGGCTGCAGGGCTCCAGCCGTTCGGCCATGCGCCCACGCTGCGATGCCACCAGTTCTGACAACAGGAACAGACCTGCGATGACGAGCGTGGAATTGATCAGGTAATACATGGCCGCCGACCAGGCATCGGCGCCAAACAAGCCGATGGCCGCACAGATGGTGCCCACCGAGGCCACTGTCAGCCAGGCAATGAGGCGCGGCAGGGTGTGGGCTGCCAACGCACCCAAAACGGCCACAACACAGGTCACCAGCGCAATGGGCAGCAACAACGGCTGCACAACGAAAGCCGAGGCCCCTGCGTCAGCGCCGAAGATGACGCCGTGGACACGCCAGATGGCATAAACGCCCACCTTGGTCATGATGGCGAACAAGGCCGCCACGGGTGCGCAGGCAGCGGCGTAGGTGCCTGGCAGCCACATCGAAAGCGGCACCAGCGCGGCCTTGAAGCCGAACACCAGCAGCAGCAGCAGGGCACCGGCCTGCAGCAGCGCAGCGTCGGGTTGCGCCACGCGCGGCACGCGCAAAGCCAGGTCGGCAAAGTTCAAGGTGCCTGTCATGCCGTAAACCAGGGCAATGCCCACCAGGAAAAGCGCTGAAGCGGTGAGGTTGAGCACCACGTACTGGGTGCCGATGCGCAAACGGTCGCGGCCCAGGCCATGCGTCATGAGCACGTAGCTGGCGATGAGCAATATCTCGAAGAATACGAACAGGTTGAACAGATCGCCGGTGAGAAAGGCGCCGTTCAAGCCCATCAGCTGGAACTGGAAGAGTGTGTGGAAGTGGCGGCCATGCGAATCCCAACCGCCCGTGGCGTAAAGCAGCACAGGAACGGCAATGGCCGAGGTCAGGGCCACCATCAGGGCTGCCAACCTGTCCACCACCAGCACGATGCCGAAAGGCGCCGGCCACTCGCCCATGTTGTAGACGGTGAGAACGCCTGTGGCAGCTTGTTCAATCAGGCTGAAGGCGAGCACCGCCCCCAGCAGCACCGAAGCCATGGCGATGCGGCGCACCCACAGGCGCCTGGCTTCACCGTCGCCCAGCAGCAGCAGCGCCACCGCGGTGAAAAGCGGCAACAGCACGGGCAGGATGGGGAGTTGATCGGCGAAATTCATCACGGTTTGTTCGCCGGCGGGGCATGCGGCACAGGCTGGTCATGCCGCGCATCGACATGGTCGCTGTCGTTGTCGTGCCGACTGCGCAGCGCCAGTTCGATGACAAAGCCCATGGTGGCAAAGCCGATAACGATGGCCGTGAGCACCAGGGCCTGTGGCAGCGGGTCGGCCACGTTGGGGCCCTGGGTGAGGATGGGCGCGGCATTGGTCCACAGCCTACCCATCGTGAAGATGAAGACATTCACGGCGTAGCCCAGCAGGGTCAGGCCCAACACCACCGGGAAGGTGCGTCCGCGCAGCAACAGGTAGATACCGCAGGCGGTGACCAGTCCGATCCCGCTGGCCACCAAGGCTTCCATACTGAGCATCATGCAGCTTCCCCTGGGCTACTTTCTTTGCTGGCAGCACCCAGCACGGACAGCATCAACAGGGTGGCGCCGACCACCGTGAGGTACACGCCCAGGTCGAACAGTGCGGCCGTGGCGAGCGGCACTTCGCCCAGCACCGCCACCACGGGGTGGCCGGTTGCACTGGTGAGGAAGGGGCGGCCCAAGGCAAAAGCGCCCACGCCCGTGAGGCCCGCAATGCCCAGGCCGCTGCCGATCCAGCGCACGTAGCGCCTGCCATTGGCGGCGTGCAGGAAAGTGTCGGCCTGGCTCTGCCCCAGTGCGATGTACTGCAGCACGAGTGCGATGGCCGTGACCAGGCCGGCAATGAAACCACCACCCGGCAAGCCGTGGCCGCGCCAGAAGATGTAGATCGAAACCACGATGGCCAGCGGCAGCACCAGCCGGGCCACCACCCGCAGCATCAGCGGCACGGGGGTGAATGACCAGGCCCGGCCGGCTTCGTCCCTCAAGGGCCGGCGCACGCGGAAGCGGTCCAGCAAAGCCAGCACACCCAATCCAGCAATAGCCAGCACGACGATCTCGCCAAAAGTGTCGTAGCCGCGGAAGTCGACCAGGATGACGTTGACCGCGTTGGTGCCACCACCCTTGGGCACGCTGTTTTCCAGGAAGTACCAGCTGATGGAATCGTGGTTGCGCGTCATCACCAGCCAGGCCAGCCAGGCGATGCCGGCGCCGCCCCCCAAAGCCAGCGCAGCGTCACGCAGCCGGCGCATGGACGAGCTTTCGCGTGGCGTGGTTGGTGGCAACAGGGCCAGGCCCATCAGCAACAGCACGGTGGAGACGATTTCCACGCTCAACTGCGTCAAGGCCAGGTCGGGCGCGGAAAAGCCGAGGAAGGTCAAGGCCGTCACCAGCCCCACCAGCCCCACCATCACCACGGCTTGAAAACGCTGGTGATGCCCGAGCACCAGGGCGCCGCAAGTGGCGGCCAGCGCCAGCCACAGCGCCAGCGCCAAGGGCGTGGCCGGCAACAGCGTGCGGTCGCCAATGCCCAGACTGCCCGTCGCTGACAAGAGCGGCCATGCCGCCAGTGCAATGGCCGAAGCCAGCATCAGCGAGGCATAGCGCTGCAAAGAGCCGTTCTCGATATGCGATGTGAACAAACCAGCGCCGCGCAGCAAACCGTCGAGCACGCTGTTGTAGACCGCCTTGGCGCTGAACGACCCCGGCAGGTAGCGGTGCAACCAGCCGCCGCGCGCCATGCCGAAATACAGCAGGGCGCCGCCGGCCACGGCGATGCCGCTCATCAGCAGCGGCACGTTCAGGCCATGCCACAAGGCCAGAGAAAACTCAGGCGCCGGCTGCCCCAGCGCTGCAGAAGACGCCACAGCCACTATCGGGCCGGCCAGCAGCATGGGCGCCAGGCCCACGGCTATGCACACGCCTACCAGAAGCAAAACCGGCCCCTTCAAGCCCCAGGAAGGTTCGTGCGGGTTCGCCACCGGCAGGTCGCGCGGCGGGCCGTTGAAGAACACGTCGTGGACCAGACGTACCGAATAGGCCATCGACAGCAAGCCACCCAGCGTGGCCAGCACCGGCATCAACCAGCCCAGGCTGCCCCAGACCTGGCTGCCGCCCCGAAGCGCTTCGTCCAGCATCATTTCCTTGCTGATGAAGCCGTTGAACGGCGGCAGACCGGCCATGGCCGCTGCAGCGATGAGGGTCAGCGTGCCGCAGATGGGCAGCAGGCTCATGAGCCCGCCGAGCTTGCGCATGTCGCGCGTGCCGGTCTCGTGGTCGACGATGCCGGCCATCATGAAAAGCGCGGCCTTGAAGGCAGCGTGGTTGAGGATGTGGAAGATCGCCACCACCGTAGACAGCGGGCTCGACAGGCCGATGAGAAAGGTGATCAGGCCCAGGTGACTGATGGTGCTGTAGGCCAGCAAGCCTTTCAGGTCGTGCTTGAAGATGGCCACGAAGGCGCCGAAAACCATCGTCGCCAGGCCCACGCTGGCCACCACGCCTTCGAACAGATTCGTGCCGCCCAGCACCGGGTACAGCCGCAGCATCAGGAACAGCCCGGCCTTGACCATGGTGGCCGAATGCAGGTAGGCCGACACCGGCGTGGGTGCGGCCATGGCCTCGGGCAGCCAGAAGTGAAATGGCAGCTGCGCGCTCTTGGTGAAGCAGCCCAGCAGCACCAGCCCAAGGATCAGCGGGTAGCGAGCGTCAGCCTGAATCTGCGCCACCAGGCCCGGCGTGGCCAGGATCGTGCTGAGGTCGTAGGTGCCGGCGACCTGGCCCAGCACGATGACGCCGGCCAGCAAGGCCAGGCCGCCACCGCCCGTGACTGCCAGCGCCATGCGCGCGCCAGCGCGCGCGCCGGCGCCCTTCTTCGGGTGCGAGCCCCAGTAGCCCACCAGCAAGAAGCTGCTGATACTGGTGAGTTCCCAGAACACCACCATCAAGATCAGGTTGTCCGACAGCACGATGCCCAGCATGGCGGCCATGAACAACATGAGCTGGCTGTAGAAACGGCCCGCCGGGTCGTCGTTGTGCAGATAGAACGCGGCGTAGATGACGATGAGCAGGCCGATGCCGCTGATGAGCAGCACGAAGAGGAAGCCCAGGCCATCGAGCCTGTAGTTCGCGTTCAGACCAATGGCCGGAATCCATTCGGCCTGCGTCAACAGCGTCTGACCGCTGAACACCAGGCCGGCCTGGCTCATCAACAAGGCCAGCACGGCCACGGTGATGGCCCCTGCAATCAGCGCCGTGCCTGCCCGCCGCGCCGGTGTGTTGCTGTGGCCACACCACAGGCACAGCAAGGTGCCGGGTACCAGGGGCAGCAAGACGATCAGCGCGAGAGGGCTCACAAGGGGCTCATGCAGGAAGGAAAACAAGCGGCAAGCGCCCAGAGAGGGGCTGTCGTCGACGCAAAACCCGTGAGTCTAGGCGACGACCGGCCTGCCACCACAAGTCCCGACAGCCCCGCTGGCTACACTCGTCGAACCTGTTTGCAACACCGCGCCGCCAGGCGCGACCCGCCCCATGGCCACAGCCCACACCACCCTCCGCCACGCCGACCTCGTCGAAACCGTGGCTGCTGCGCTGCAGTTCATCAGCTACTACCACCCGACTGATTACATCAGCCACCTGGCCCGCGCTTACGAACGCGAAGCTTCGCCAGCCGCCAAGGACGCGATCGCGCAGATCCTGACCAACAGCCGCATGTGCGCCGAAGGCCACCGTCCCATCTGCCAGGACACGGGCATCGTCAACGTGTTCCTGAAGATCGGCATGGACGTGCGCTTCGAGGGCTTTGCCGGCAGCATCGAAGATGCCGTCAACGAAGGCGTACGCCGCGCCTACCTGGACCCGGACAACAAGCTGCGCGGCTCGATCCTGGCCGACCCCATCTTTGAGCGCAAGAACACCGGCGACAACACGCCGGCCGTCGTGCACATGAAGCTGGTGCCCGGCAACAAGGTAGACGTGACCGTGGCAGCCAAGGGTGGCGGCAGCGAGAACAAGAGCAAGTTCATCATGCTCAATCCCAGCGACAGCCTGGTGGACTGGGTGATGAAGACCGTGCCCACCATGGGCGCGGGCTGGTGCCCGCCAGGCATGCTGGGCATCGGCGTGGGCGGTACGGCAGAAAAAGCGCTGCTGCTGGCCAAGGAAGCGCTGATGGAGCCCATCGACATGTTCGACCTGTTGGCACGCGGCCCCCAAAGCAAGCTCGAAGAACTGCGCATCGAGCTGTATGAAAAGGTCAACGCGCTGGGTATCGGCGCGCAGGGCCTGGGCGGTTTGACGACCGTGCTGGACGTGAAGATTGCTACCTGGCCCACACATGCAGCCGGCAAGCCGGTGGGCATGATCCCGAACTGTGCCGCCACGCGCCATGCGCATGTGGTGCTGGACGGCAGCGGCCCGGCCTTCATGGAAGCGCCCAGCCTGGACTTGTGGCCCGACGTGCACTGGGCCCCCGACTACCAGCGCAGCAAGCGCGTGGACCTGGACCAGCTGACGCGCGAGGAAGTGGCCAGTTGGCAACCGGGCCAGACCTTGTTGCTGAATGGCAGGATGCTGACGGGGCGCGATGCGGCGCACAAGCGCATCCAGGACATGCTGGCGCGCGGCGAAACGCTGCCGGTGGACTTCAACAACCGCGTCATCTACTACGTCGGCCCGGTAGACCCGGTGCGCGACGAAGTAACAGGCCCGGCCGGCCCCACCACGGCCACGCGCATGGACAAGTTCACCGAGATGATGCTGGCCGAAACGGGCCTGATCGCCATGATCGGCAAGGCAGAACGCGGCCCCACCGGCATCGCCGCCATCAAGAAGCACCACAGCGCTTACCTGATGGCCGTGGGCGGCGCGGCCTATCTGGTGGCCAAGGCCATCCGCAGCGCCAAGGTGGTGGGTTTCGCCGACCTGGGCATGGAAGCCATCTACGAATTCGACGTCAAGGACATGCCGGTGACGGTGGCCGTCAGCGCAGACGGCACCAGCGTGCACACCACGGGACCGGCGGAATGGCAGGCGCGGATTGGCCAGATTCCGGTGGTGACGGCGTAAGCCACAACCCATGGCTCAGCACTTCGAGGTTCATCCGAAAAACCCGCAACCGCGTTTGCTGAAACAGGCTGCGGCGATCCTGCATGCGGGTGGCGTTGCGGCGGTGCCCACCGACAGCAGCTACGCCCTGGTATGCCGCCTGGACGACAAGGCTGCTGCCGAGAACTTGCGTCGCATTCGCCAGATTGACGACAAGCACCACCTGACGCTGCTGTGCCGCGACCTGAGCGAACTGGCCCGCTTCGCGCGCGTCGACAACAAGCAATTTCGGTTATTGAAGCTGGGCACGCCCGGGCCCTACACCTTCATTCTGGAAGCCACCAAAGAAGTGCCTCGGCGGCTGAGTCATCCCAGCCGGCGCACCATTGGCCTGCGTGTGCCCGACCACCCGGTGCTGCAGGAACTGCTGGCGCTGTTTGGCGAACCTTTGCTGGCCACGACCTTCATTCCGCCAGGCCAGACCGAGGCCTTGAACGACGCTGACGACATCCTGGCGCATTACCAGAAGGTGCTGCAAGCCGTGGTGGACAGCGGCGCCTGCCCGCTGCAACCCACCACCGTGGTGGACTACAGCGGCGACGAGCCGCAGGTGCTGCGCCAGGGGCGTGGCAGCCTGGCGCGGCTGGGGCTTTGACCCAGGGCAGCTAGAGCCAGCTCAGGCGCCCTGCCCGCCCTGGACCAGGGCCTTGATGTTCAGCAGCGCACTCGGGTCTTCGATGGTCGTCAAGTCGCCCGCATCGCGGCCTTCGCACACCGCCTGAAGCGCGCGCCGCAGCAGCTTGCCGCTGCGCGTCTTGGGCAGCATCTGCACGAAGCGAACGCGCGCTGGCCTGGCCACGGCGCCCAGTTGACTGTCGACCAGCTTCATGATCTCGCCTTCCAGCTTCATGGCCGCTTCTGGTGTGTCGGCCAGGTTGGTGTCTTTCAGCACGGCGAATGCCATCGCAACCTGCCCTTTCAAAGAATCGGCCACACCCACCACGGCTACTTCAGCCACCGCCGGGTGGCTGCTGATGCTCTCTTCGATCTCGCGCGTGCCCAGGCGGTGGCCCGCCACGTTGATGACGTCGTCGGTGCGGCCCAGGATGAAGAAGTAGCCGTCCTCGTCGCGGATGGCCCAGTCGTAGGTGCTGTAGACCTGCCGGCCGGGAATGCTCTTCCAGTACGTCTCGATAAAGCGCGCGTCGTCGCGCCACACCGTCTGCATGAAGCCCGGCGGCAGCGGGCCTTCGATGGCCAGCACGCCTTTCTGGTTGGCGCCGGTCAGCTCTTCGCCCGTGTTTTCGTCGATCAGTTTCACGTCGAAGCCGGGCATGGCGACACCTGGGCTGCCGAACTTGCTCGCTTGCTTTTCAATACCGTTCGCCAGTGCCAGGATGGGCCAGCCGCTCTCGGTTTGCCAGTAGTTGTCGATGATGGGGCGGCCCAGTGCGTCGGAGATCCATCGCGCCGTGGTCTCATCCAGCGGCTCGCCAGCCAGGAACAACGCGCGCAGACTCGACAAGTCGTGCTTCTTCAGCGCTTGCGGGTCGTGTTTCTTCAGCACGCGCACCGCGGTGGGGGCGCTGAACATGGCCGTGACCTTGTATTTTTCCACCAGGCTCCACCAAATGGCGGCGTCGGCCTGCCCGTCCATGCCGCGCGTGGGCAAGCCTTCGAAGACGATGGTGGCCATGCCGGCCAGCAAGGGGCCGTAGACGATGTAGCTGTGGCCCACCACCCAGCCCACATCGCTGGTGGCAAAGAAGGTTTCGCCCGCCTGGCCCATGAAGATCTGCTTCATGCTCGCGGCCAGTGCCACGGCATAGCCGCCCGTGTCGCGCTGCACACCCTTGGGCTTGCCCGTGGTGCCGCTGGTGTAAAGCGTGTAGCTGGGATGGGCGGAATCGACCCAGCTGCAGGGCACGACCGTATCCATGTGCTGGGTGCGCAAGGCGGCGTAGTCAGCATCGCGCCCGGCCATGCGCTCGAACGGCGCCAGGCCGCGGTCGATCATCAACACCGATGCCGGCTTGTGCGCCGCCAGGCGAATCGCTTCATCCAGCAGCGGCTTGTAGGCCATGACTTTGCCGTTGCGGCTGCCCGCATCAGCGCTGACGATGACATGGGGCTGGGCGTCGTCGATGCGGGTGGCCAGGCTGACGCTGGCAAAGCCACCGAAGACCACCGAATGGATGGCGCCGATGCGCACGCAAGCCAGCATGGCAAACGCCGCCTCGGGCACCATGGGCAGGTAGATCAACACCCTGTCGCCCTGGCGCACGCCCAGTTCCAGCAGGCAGGCGGCCATGCGCTGCACCTCGGCGTGCAGTTCAAGGAAACTGTAGGTGCGCTCTTGCGCGGTTTCGGTGGACACGAAGATCAGCGCTGCGTCGTCAGGGCGCTGGGCCATGTGGCGGTCCACGGCGTTGTGGCACAAGTTGGTGGTGCCGCCGGTAAACCACTGGGTGAATGGCGCGCGGTCGTTGTCGCACACGCGTGTGAAAGGCTGTTGCCAGTCGATCAGCGCCGCCTGCTCTGCCCAGTAGGCCTCGGGTTCGCGAATGGATCGCTGGTGCAGGTCGGCGTAGCGCATGGCGGTTTCTCCGGGGGGTTGTTCTGGTCGGGTCGAATCAAGCGATTTTGACCACCACACGCCCACGCACCTTGCCCGACATCAATTCTTGCGCAGCTGCCACAGCGCCAGACAGGTCGACTTCGGTGGTCATGCGCTCCAGCAAGGCCGGGTCAAGGTCGGTCGCCAGCCGGGCCCAGGCTTGCTGGCGCAAGGCCCATGGCGCCATCACGCTGTCCACACCCAACAGCGCCACGCTGCGCATGATGAAAGGCATGACAGTGGCCGGCAGGTCTGGCCCTTGCGCCAGGCCGCAGGCCGCCACCACGCCGCCATAGCGCGTCTGCGCCAGCGCGTTGGCCAGCGTATGGCTGCCCACGGCATCCACCACAGCGGCCCAGCGCTCTTTCTGCAGCGGCTTGCCGGCAGCGGAGAGTTCGGCGCGTTCGATGATGCTGGCCGCACCCAGGGCCTGGAGGTAGTCGCCCTCGGCAGACTTGCCAGTGGCAGCCACCACGCGATAACCCAGTTTGGCCAGTACGGCTACGGCGACAGAACCCACCCCGCCCGTGGCGCCGGTGACCAGCACATCGCCAGCGCCGGGCTGGATGCCAGACCGCTCCAGCGCCATCACACACAACATGGCCGTGTAGCCCGCCGTGCCGATGGCCATGGCCTGGCGCGCGCTGAAGGCTGTGGGCAGCTTGACCAGCCAGTCGCCGTTCAGCCGGGCGCGCTCGGCCAGGCAGCCCCAATGTGTCTCGCCCACGCCGAAGCCGTTGTGCACGAACTGGTCGCCGGGCTTCCAGTCTGGGTGGGTGCTTTCCAGCACCGTACCAGCACCGTCGATGCCCGCCACCATGGGCCACTGCCGCACCACAGGCGCCTTGTTCGTCAGCGCCAGGCCGTCCTTGTAATTCAGTGTGGAGTATTCGGGCTGCACCAGCACACTGCCTCCTGGCAAACGGGCAGGATCCATGGTGCTGATGCCGACACGGAAACCGACGGCATCTTTTTCGAGCAGCAGGGCTTTGAACATGGGTAGCGGCAGCGAGCGCTGGAAGTGGGTGAATGACCGATCGTGCACGCATGAAGGGCGGCCGGCAAGCGGCGAGATCGGCGCTGGTATGAAAGGCGCGCAAAGAACAGCCAGATTGACACCAAAGGGCCAGCGCACCTATGCTGCGCCGGCTATGCGAAACCCCTTCCTGCCCGCTACCGCCTGCCTGCTGGCCTTTGGCATGGCTTGCGCGCAGGAGCTGCCGCCCGTGACACCACACACGCCGGCTGGTGATGTCGTCTATCAGCTGTTGCAGCAAAAAGGCCTGGTTCGAACTGAAACAGCCAACCCGCTGATTCAACAGATGCGGGATGGGGCATCGGAAATGGTGATGTCAGCGATGCACTTTCTGGGCGTGCCTTACCAACGCGGTGGCAGCAACGCCGAGGAAGGTTTCGATTGCAGCGGCTTCACGCGCCATGTGTTCGAAAACAGCATCGGCCTGCTGCTGCCTCGCCGCGCGGACGAGCAGGCCCAATCCACGGCGTTGCACACAGTCAAGCGCGAAGAGCTGAAGCCCGGCGATCTGGTTTTTTTCAACACCATGCGCAGGGCTTTTTCCCACGTGGGCATTTACGTGGGTAATGACAAATTCATCCACGCTCCGCGCACAGGCGCCCAAGTGCGCATCGAAGACATGCGCCAGGCCTACTGGTCCAAGCGCTTCAATGGCGCGCGGCGCGCGCCTGAAGCTTCAGCGCAGGGCAACTGAACCTGCAGCGGAAGCCGCCGGTAGCGGCGGGCGCACCAGGGGCCCGCGCAATTCAGGGTGATCGCCGAGCATCGACTTGCCGAACAGCGGCTTGTAGGTTCCTTTGTGGCAGGTTTGGCAACCCACCTTCGGGCCGTCACCTTCTGCGCTCAGGCGGTGCGCAGGCAGCAGTGGCGCAATAGGATTCAGGTAATCGACATTCAACGCCCGCACCATGCGGATGCCATACCAGGCCGTCACGCGTTGCGGTGAGCTCGTTTCCCAGGAGGCCAGGGAGCGCGTGTTATGACAAAACGTGCAATTCACGCCCAACGACTGGCTCATGTAGATCATGAGCCCGTATGAAAACTCGGCTTGACGAACAGACTGCCTGTTACCCGTTGCGAGCGCAGTGGTGCCCTGCACCCGGATCGAAGGAGCCTCTGTGTTGAGGTAGGTAGACAACGGGTCGTAAGGCAGCGAGCTGTTGGCAACAGTGGCGACTCCGGCGGTGTTTTGCTCCGCCCGATTACCCATCATGTTTTTCATGGCCAAATTCTCACCAGGATGTTTAAACCAGTCGCCCGACGGCACGGCCTGCCCTCGGTGGCATGTCCAGCAGGTCACGCCGGTGCCAGCGACATGCTGGGTCCACTGCGTGTTGATGTCGCGGGTCATCTGCAACATGCGCCTGGCCACGACCTTGGCGTACTTTTCGTCAGAAGCCAGGTTGTTGGGGTTGTGGCAGTACTCGCAACCCTCTTCAGGCGCAACCCAGGTCGACATGGCCTGCATGAGGCGCGAAAACTCCAGGACATTCAGGTCAGTCAGTACCTGCACGTTCTTGTGCACTTCACCGACCATGGGTGTGTCTGGTTCAGCTTCGTCCACAGGCTCGGCTTCGGGAATGCCATTTTTCTCGATGGCCTGCGCAGCATAGCCAGGGTCGTAGACCTGCAGCATGCCTGTGCCGCGGTGGCCGCTCTGTACAGAGTCGGCGCGGTCACAGCCGCTGATGAATCCGAACCAGCAGACCGAAAAGAAGATCGTTATGGCACGAGATGTTCTTGACGTGCTCACCAGCGCGCGAGCAATAGGATGACTTGTTTCAGCACGCATGGCGGCACTCCAGTTCCGTTTCACTGCTGCCCCGCAGGGGTCAAGCCGCTTTCTTCACCTTGAAATTTCTGCACCAGCCGTCTTTGTGCACCAAGCGACCACCAAAGAAAGAACAGGGGCCCCACTCTGCCGCCGGCGCGCCCGAGTAGAGCTGGCAGGTCGTGCATTTCTGGTCTGGCGTGTGCCTGGTGAACCGTGCTTTGTCGACTTTCGTTGTGTCCACGCGAAATCCCATGCTCTTGGCATACGAATCGGTCTCGGTGAGCTTCTCGGTCGAGACCGGGTCTGCGGCGAAAGCAGAATGAGCCGCTGCCGCCGTAGCGCCACAGGCTACTTGCAGCAGGAATACGCGGCGTGGTGTCGGTGGTGTCGGTGGTGTCGTCATGAAGTCTCCGAATTCTTTTAAGTAATGAAATAAGAAAGTCTCAAGGAGCAGAACGCACCAGACGCAGATGCAGCTGACTGTCGCGGAAAGCGGGTTGCACGCCACCGTCACCAAAGTCCAGCACGTAAACCATTTGTGGTGCTTTCAGACTGGCAGTACCGGTCCAGAAGGCCGCTGGCGGTGTGCCAGGGAACACCTGCAAATTGATGCGCGGGGCTTTGCAACGGGGCTCGGCCACGGTCGCCAGTTCTCGCAAATTCGGCACGCGCCAATCGTTGTAGAAATGCGAGCCGCTGCGGTTGATCTCCTCGACGGCAGCAGTGCCCTCTTGCCAGCTGGCAAGCAGAGCGCTGCCCGCGCAGGACTCAGCCGCCCAGGATTGACCCAGGGGACAACGCATCCACATCAACTGCGATTTCTGGTCGACTGTGGTGCCATCGCTTTCGTGCACGAAGCGCACAGTCTGGGCTGGTGACTGTCCTGGTAGGCTGGCGCAGTTCTGATCCGCGCCAGCCGGAACCACCCCACATAAGCCAGATAAGAGTGCAATGCACGGCCAGATGAGGCGCGTCATGAGCCAGTGGCCTGTGGCTACTTGTCGAAACCGATTCCAGTTCCCTTGGCGGGAAACCCGCGAGCGTTGACAGGCGTGGACGGCGAGGTCTGGCGGGTCACCAAGCCAGTTTCTATCGGCGAGCCCCGATGCAAATAAAACGAGTAGGCCTCGATGGCCGTCATGTCGTCTCCACTCACATCCAGCGCTTTACCCCCCTGGGGGTTTTCGATACACCAGTTCACCATCGAGCGGTAAGTCACCACTTTATTGAACATCGGCAAAAACTTCGGGAACGTCTGCGGGTTAGTCGCCGCCGCGTCGGGATGGCAGTTTGCGCAGGCCAACCCGTTGTTAGCCATATCAGCGCGTTTGCCATACCACATGTCGTAGCCGCGATTGACAGACGCAATCAGCATGTCGTCCTTGACTTTAAGTTCCGCCGCGGTGAACGGTTCACGCGCCAACCCAGGCATGGACGCGGCCAGAAGCATGACGCCACCCATCCAAGCAGGCAGCGAACGCAGCGATTTCTTGTCTCCGTTTTTCATTGTCTGTTCTCCGCTCAGATCTTGAAGCCGTTCTTGATCGCCGGTTGCAGCGAATCGGCAAATGGCTGGTACTGAACGAAGCCTTTGCCACGGTCGTCAAACGCCACATACGCACTGCCCATACCGTCCATCGTGTTGGAGGGATCGGCCCGGTTCTGCTGGAATTCAGGGTAAGGCAGGGCCACGGGCGGGTAAGGCCAAGGCCAGGAAGTGCTCATCGTGCCCACCGAGGTCAGGTTACCGATCTTGTTGTAGACGGTGTGGTGAACATGCCCGTGGAAAGCCATCACGTTGGCGAACTTGCCCAGGATGTCGCGTACCTCTTTCGAATCGGACACCTGGAAATTCCAGCGCGGGTAGTAGTCCCACAAAGGTGAATGCGTGAAGATGACCACAGGTGTGTCAGGCGCGAGATTGGCCACGTCTTTGCGCAGCCACTCCAACTGCTGCTCGTGCACACCCCAAACACCGGGAACGGGACTGTTGAGTGGCATGAACCAATCGCGGCGCTCGGCGGGCGACAACTTCGCAGCGGTCCAGAAATCTGGAACAAGAATGGAATTGAGACCGATGAAATGAACGCCCTTCTGGTTGAAGGACCAGGTCTCGTTGCCGAAGTTGCCGCGATAGGCCTTCCCCATGTCGAGGTACCAGTCGTGTTCGCCGGGGATCACGCGCAGTGGCGCCTTGAGTTTGGACAGGATGCGCTTGCCCTTGGCGAGTTGGTCTGCTTCGCCGTGGTGAGACACGTCGCCCGTGACCAGCACGAAATCGGGCTGCGTTGTCATCGAGTTGACCTGAGCCACCGCGTCTTCGAGGTGACGATCAAAAACGTGATCAGCTTGGCTGTAAAGATGCGGGTCGCTGATGATGGCGAATCGGAAAGGGCTGACGCCCCTTCGTCCGGTCTGGGCAGACGCGATGTCGACCACTCCGAGGTTCACGCCCACTGCCTGTGCGACCAAGGTCGACAGGCCTGCCTTGCCGGTCAACCCAAGAAACTTTCTCCGTTGCGATTCAGTCTGTCCGCTCATTGCTTGTCTCCTATGGCTCCACTCACAAGGCATGGCGAAAGAACGTTCGCCACACCGTACTGCAAGGTTCCGCGCCAGGCGCGGCCGGCATGCGTGCTCAGGGCCCGTTCTCTTCTGGAACTTCGGGCTGGGTACCTGGACGCATCCTTTATTTTTTTGCTTGACGCAATGTAAGCAGGGCGACTGCAGAAATGAAATTGAACGTTTTGCCTGCGATAAGTTGTTTGGCTAATATCAGCACACACGCAGGAGATGACATGTCACTGGCCAAGAACGCCTCGCTGAAGCAGGTTGCAACCTTCCGTACGGTGGCAAGAACAGGCAATGTTTCGCTGGCTGCCGAAGAGCTGCACTTGAGCCAATCGGCGGTGTCGATCCAGATCAGCACATTAGAAACCGCTGTGGGCACCCCCCTGATCGAGCGTACCGGCCGCGGTGTGCGAGTCACTGAGGCTGGACAGTTATTGCTGGGTTATGCCGACCGGATGCTGGCGCTTTGGCATGAGACCAGCGACGAACTGGGCAGCCTGCTCGGCGACTTCAGTGGCACGTTGCGCGTGGGCGCCGTGACGACAGCAGAGCATTGGCTGCCGCGTCTGCTGGTGAGCTTCGTCGACAAGAATCCGAACGTGAGCGTGCGCTTGTTCGCCTGCAATCGTGCAGAGATCGTGCGCCACCTGGCCACGCAGGACGTGGACTTGGCTGTCATGGGCACGCCGCCGACAGAGATTCAGGTTGAAGCCACTGCCATTGGCGACAATCCGCTGGCGTTCGTTGCCGCACCGTCTCACCCGTTGGCCATGCAGGCCAATTTGAGCATGTCTCAGCTGGCGGAAGTAGCGTTGCTGGTGCGTGAGCGCGGGTCGGGCACGCGTACGGCCGTAGAACGCTTGTTCAAGGCCGCAGGCCAGCGCTTGCGCATTGGTTCAGAGCTGTCCAGCAACGAGGCCATCAAGCAGATGTGCGTGGCAGGTTTTGCGCCGGCTTATCTGTCGCTGCTCACCTGCCCGCTTGAGCTTTCTGCAGGCATGCTGAAGGTGCTTTCGCTGCCGAACAACCCGAACATCAACCGCTGGCATGTGGTGCGCGTAGCGGGCCAGCCGGTGCCCAAGGTGGCGCTGGCCTTCGAGGATTTTTTGCGCAAGCAGGCGGCAGAAGACATCCTGGCGCCCGTGCGTCAACACCTGAAGGGTGCCTATCAGCTGGCGCAGGCAAAATCGGTCAGATGACCAATGTCGTGATTCCTCTGGCTGACCTGCGCTATGCGGCGTCGGTGCCCACCGTACCGGCACACGCCGTGCCTTCGACTGGGCTGCTTGCAGACCGCATGGGCCGGCCGCTGCGCGATCTGCGCATCTCCGTCACCGACCGGTGCAATTTCCGCTGCAGTTACTGCATGCCCAAGGAAGTTTTCGACAAGGACTACAAGTTCCTGCCGCAGACGTCGCTGCTGTCTTTCGAGGAGATCACGCGCTGCGCCAGCCTGTTCGCAGCGCACGGTGTCACCAAGCTGCGCCTGACGGGTGGCGAGCCTTTGCTGCGCAAGAACCTGGAAGTGCTGATAGCGCAACTGGCCGACTTGCGCACACCGCAAGGCCAGCCGCTGGACATCACGCTGACGACCAACGGCTCGCTGCTCAAACGCAAGGCGGTGGCCCTGCGCGAAGCCGGGCTGCAGCGCGTCACCGTCAGTCTGGATGCTTTGGACGACACTATTTTCAAGCGCATGAACGACGTGGCGTTCCCGGTAGCCGACGTGCTGGAAGGCATACAGGCTGCGCTGCACGCCGGCCTGGCGCCGGTGAAGGTGAACATGGTCGTCAAGCGCGGCACCAACGATGATCAGATCGTGCCGCTGGCGCGCCATGTGCGTGAGCATTGCGGCCCGGGCGTGGTGCTGCGCTTCATTGAATACATGGACGTGGGCGCCACCAACGGCTGGCGCATGGACGAAGTGTTGCCCTCAGCACAGGTTCGGGAAAGCTTGCACGAGGCCTTCGCGCTGGCGCCCATGGAACGCAGCACTGAGGGCGAAACCGCCGAGCGCTGGCGCTATGCAGATGGCGGCGGCGAAGTCGGCTTCATCAGCAGCGTCACCCAGGCTTTCTGCAGCGACTGCAACCGCGCCCGACTGTCTACCGAAGGCAAACTGTTCCTGTGCTTGTTTGCCAGCCGAGGCCACGACCTGCGCGCCCTGTTGCGCGGTGGCTTCAGCGACGAGCAGATCAGCGCGGCCATCGGGCTGATCTGGGGGGCGCGCGAAGATCGCTATTCAGAGCTGCGCAGCGCCGGTGCGGTGGCCTCTGGCGCGGGCGAGCGCCGCGTCGAGATGCACTACATCGGCGGCTGAAGCGCCTCAATCAGCCCCGACAGGCACCGGGTCATCGGGCAACGCCGGGGTGGTGATCTCGCCAGGAATCGACTTGCGCGCAAACCAGGTGTAGATCGTCGGCACGACGAAGATGGTGAGCAAGGTGCCCAGGCTCATGCCGCCAACGATGACCCAGCCGATTTGCTGTCGGCTCTCAGCCCCTGCACCACTGGCCAAGGCCAAGGGCAAGGCCCCGAGCACCATGGCACCCGTGGTCATCAGGATGGGCCGCAGGCGCAAGGTTGCCGCCTCTTGCACGGCTTCCATGACGTTCTTGCCTTCCTGGCGCAGCTGGTTGGAGAACTCGACGATCAGGATGCCATGCTTGGTGATCAAACCGACCAGGGTGATCAGCCCGATCTGCGAAAAAACGTTGATCGTGCCGCCCGAGAGTCTGAGTGCCAGCAAGGCACCGACCATCGACAAAGGGACGGCCAGCAAGATCACGAAGGGGTCGATGAAGCTCTCGAACTGCGCCGCCAGCACGAGAAAGATGAACAGCAAAGCCAGCACGAACACCACGCCGAGTGCGCCAGAACTGGCCTTGAACTCGCGGCTCACCCCGTTCAGCTCTGTCGCATAACCTTCAGGCAACACGCGCCCAGCTGCTTCGTCCATGAACTTCAGCGCTTCACCCAGCGAATAGCCTGGCGCCAGGTTGGCCGTGATGGACACCGAGCGGCGCTGGTTGAAGTGGTTCAGCTCACGCGGGCTCACGGCTTCGCGCACCTTTACCAGTGAAGACAGGGGCACCATGGTCTCGTTGCGGCCCCGCACGAAGATCTTGTCGATGTCCTCGGGCGTCGCACGGCCCGCGCTGCCGGTTTGCACCAGCACGTCGTATTGCTCGGCATCGCGCTTGTAGCGCGTCACCACGCGGCCGCCCAACATGGTCTCGATCGTACGGGCGACCACGTCGACAGAAACACCGATGTCGGCAGCGCGCGCGCGGTCCACGTCGATGAAGATCTCGGGCTTGTTCAACTGCAGGTCGCTGTCGGGCTGCACGATGCCGGGGTTCTTCTGCATTTCGGCAATCATGGCTTGCGCAGCGCGCGCCATGTTGGCGTAGCTGTCGCCGCTGACGATGACGAAGTCGATCGGGCGCGAGCGAAAGCCTTGTCCCAGGCTGGGCGGCGTGACCGGGAAGGCGCTGATTCCCGGCAGCGCCATCAGTTGGGGCAGCAGTTTCTGCTGCAGTTCCTGCGTGCTGATGCTGCGCTCGGTCCAGTCCACCGTGCGCAATACGCCGAACGCGGTGGACACCTGTCCGCCACCTACGAACAAGAAACGCCGGTCGAATTCCGGGTACTGCGAGACGATGCGCTCGACGGCATCGAGGTAGCGCGCGGTGTATTCCAGTGTGGCGCCATCGGGCGCGCGAATGGGCACGGCAATCACGCCGCGGTCTTCCATAGGCGACAGCTCGCTCTTGGAGGTGGTGAACAAGAAGTAGCTGCCGCCTGCTGAGACCGCCATCACTACCAGCACCACCCAGCGGTGGTGCAGCACCCAACCCAGCATGCGGCCATAGCCGTTGCTCACGCCCAGCAGCACGCGCTCCATGCCACGGTCGAAACGGGTGGGCTTGTCAATGTGCCGCAGCAGCTTGCTGCACATCATCGGTGTCAGCGTCAGCGCCACGAAACCCGAGATCAGTACGGCCCCGGCCAAGGTGAGGGCGAATTCCCCGAACAGCCGCCCGGTGCGCCCGGGCGTGAACGCCAAGGGTGCAAACACCGCCGCCAAAGTCAGCGTCATGGCGACGATGGCAAAGCTGATCTCGTGAACGCCTTTCACCGCGGCTTGAAACGGTGTCAGGCCCTTCTCGATATGGCGGTAGATGTTCTCCAGCACCACGATGGCGTCGTCCACCACCAGGCCGATAGCCAGCACCAGGGCCAGCAGGGTCAGCGTGTTGATGGTGAAACCCGCGAGCGCGATCATGGCGAAAGTGCCGATCAGGCTGACGGGAATCGTCACCAGCGGAATGATCGAAGCCCGGATGGTGCGCAAGAAGACGAAGACCACCAGGGCCACCAGCACCACGGCTTCGGCCACGGTGGTGTACACGGCCTTGACCGAGCGGTCGATGAAGACCGAGTTGTCGTTGGCCTGCACCACCGTCACCGAAGGCGGCAGGTCGCGCTGGATCTGCGGCATCAGCGCCTTCACCCCGGCCGCCACTTCCAGCGGATTGGCCGTGGCGTTGCGGATGATGCCGGTGCTGATGGAAGGCGTGCCGTTCAGGCGCACACGGCTGCGTTCGCTGGCAGCAGCTTCTTCCACGCGCGCCACGTCGCGCAGGCGCACCAGCGTGCCGCCGGCATTCTTCAGGACGATGTCGTTGAACTGCGCCACCGTATTCAGGTCAGTGCGCGAGGTGACGCTGAATTCGCGCTGCTGGCTTTCGATGCGGCCAGCCGGTACTTCCAGGTTCTGTTTTCGCAGGGCGTCTTCCACGTCCTGCACGGTCAGCCGGTAAGCGGCCAGGCGGTCGGGGTCCAGCCAGACGCGCATGGCATAGCGGCGGTCGCCGCCCACCTGCACGTCGGCCACGCCAGTGACGGTCTGCAGGCGCGGCTTGACGACCTTGTTGATCAGGTCCGTCAGCTCCAGCGGCCCCATGGTCTCGCTGGTGTAGGCCAGCCAGATGGTGGGCGTGGCGTCGGCCTCGACCTTGCTGATGACGGACTCATCAGCCTCCGTGGGCAGGCGGCCGCGCACGCGCGCCACGCGGTCGCGCACTTCGGCTGCCGCCGTGTCGGGGTCTTTGCTGAGCTTGAAGCGCACCGTGATGTTGCTCTGCTCGGTGCGTGACACGCTGGTCATGATGTCGACGCCGTCGATGCCGGCGATGCTGTCTTCCAGCGGCTTGGTGACCTGGCTTTCAATAACTTCGCTGGAGGCACCCGTCAGGCGCGTGCTGACGCTGACCAGCGGCTCGTCGATGCGCGGGTACTCGCGCAGGCTGAGCTGGTCGAAAGACACCAGCCCCACCAGCACCAGCAGCAGGGACATGACGCAGGCCAGAACGGGCCGGCGAATCGAGGTTTCCGAGAACTTCATGGCCTGGCGCTCAGGGCTGTGCTGCGGGCTTGGCGCCGCTGCCTGGTGTGGCTGCGGCTGCGCCCGCGCCCGCGCCCGCACCTGCACCTGCACCTGCACCTGCACCCGCGGTACCAGGGGCGGGAGCAGGCATGCCCGCGCGGCTCAGGTCAATCACGCGCAGGGGCACGCTGTCAGCGCGCAGCAGCCGCGTGTGGCCTGCTGTGACGACCTGATCGCCAGGCTGCAGGCCCTCCAGTATTTCGACCTTGCCGGGCAGCCGCAGGCCAATCTTCGCTTCGACGCGCTGCGACATCTTCTTGCCGTCCGCACCGTCGATGACCTTGAAGATGAGCTGACGCCCGCCTTGCGGCACCAGCGCTTCTTCAGGCACCACCGTGGCGCCTTCGCGCACGGCGAAAACCACGCGTGGCCGCGCGAACATCCCCGGCTTGAGCAGCGCGCCGCTGTTTTCAACCGCGGCCCGTACACGCAAGGCGCGGCCGTTAGGGTCGACCTGGCTGTCCAGCGCATCGATGCGGCCGCTGAAGTTGCGGCCCGGCAGGGCGTCCAGCACCAGTTCCACTGGCTGGCCCACACGAACGCGGGTGATGTAACGCTCTGGGAGGGTGAACTCCACATGCAGCGCCGAGAGGTCTTCGATGCCCACCAGGTCCGCGCCGTCTTTGACGTAATCGCCTAGTTGCACCGAGCGGATGCCCAGCGTTCCATCGAAAGGCGCCAGCACCTTCATGCGCGCGGCCTGGGCCTGGGCCAGCGCCACCTGGCTTTCAGCCACTTGCAGACTGGCCTGGTTCTGGTCTACCGCACTCTGGCTGACGAAATTCTGCTCCAGCAATTCCTGGCTGCGTTTAAGGTTCGTGCGCGCGATGCCCGCCAGGGCCTGGGCCTGCTGCAATTGCGCTTGCTGCAGCGTGTCGTCCAGCTGCACCAGCAGCTGGCCGCGGCGCACTTTCTGGCCATCATTGAAGCCCAAACGCGCAATGCGCCCGCTGGTTTCAGGGCGCAGCATCACGCCTTGGCGCGATTTGAGCGAGCCGACGGCGAAGACGTCGTCGGTCAGCGTGGCGCTTTCGACGTTGGCTACCTCGACGGCAGCAGGACCACCGGCTCCGGGGGGGCCACCGGCACGTGCGGAAGCGCCAGGGGCACCAGGCGTGCCGGCGGCACTTGACGGCACCTTGGGCTGCGTGGCCTGGTTTTGCCACCACCAACCGGCAGCAGCAGCTACAGCGATGCCGATGACGGCCACTGCGGTGTAGGTCTTCTTCAAAGCGCTGTCCTGTGTGCCGGGGAAACCCGGAACTGTAATCATTGACGGCCGATCTCGCTCATCCCGCAGGCCGCGGGCGCGGTCGGACCTTGATCGCGCGTTAAGCGGTCACGCTGTCCACGCCCTGGTTGGCCAGCGCGTCAGCACGGTCGTTGCCAGGATCGCCTGAATGGCCCTTGACCCAGCGCCAAGTGACGTCATGGCCAGCGTTCAGCGTGTCGAGCTGCTGCCAGAGTTCCACGTTTTTCACCGGCTGCTTGTCGGCAGTGCGCCAGCCGCGCGCTTTCCAGCCGTGAATCCAGCTGGTAATTCCTTGGCGCACGTATTGACTGTCGGTGTAGACGATGACCACGCAACGCTGTTTCAGCTGAGTCAGTGCCTGGATCACGGCCGTCAGCTCCATGCGGTTGTTGGTCGTCAACTTCTCACCGCCGAAAAGTTCTTTCTCATGCGCGCCGCTCTTCATCCACACACCCCAGCCACCCGGCCCCGGATTGCCGCGGCAGGCGCCGTCGGCATAGATCACCACTTCAGCCATCCCTGCTCCACAGTTCAGTTCTCGAATTCCGCGCAGGCCGGTTCACGCTGCCGCCTTGCAGCCACTGGCGCGGCGCGCGTTTGCCTCTTTTCCTGCTTGATCATGCCCACCAGGCGCATGCCGCGCACGCGCTTCACGGCCATGACCGTGTAGACAGCGCCCAGCACCGGCCACCAGCGCTCGCCTACCGGGTCCATCCAGGCGAAGCGGTCCAGCCAACGCTGGCTGCTCAGCGGCGGGCGCCAGCAACCGAAATGTCCACCTTCGACCTCGAAGCCCAGCAAACGCAACCAGTCGCGCAGCCGCCAGTAGCCCAGAAAGTCGCCGGCGCGTGGCAGGAAGAGGCCGCTGGCCAGCTCTTCAGGCGCCCGGCCCAGCCCCACACCGCGCCGCGCTCGCCCGGCGCGCTGTCGCAAACCCCACAGGCTGGCCGGATTGAAACCGGCGATGACGACCCGGCCTTCTGGCACCAGCACTCGTTCCACTTCACGCAGCGTCAGGTGCGGGTCACGCGCCAATTCAAGCGCGTGCGGCAACACCACCAGATCGATGCTGGCATCCGGAAATGGCAGGGCGTCATATTCGCAGTGCAGCTGAATCGGCTCGGGCACCGCCATCGTGCTGATCAGGATATCGGCCTGCGGCTGCACCGGCAGGGGTTCGGGCACGTGCAGCGAGTTGCTGGCTACCCAGCGGTGCGGCATGCGGTTGGCGCGCAGGCCTTCGAGTTCAGGCAAGCCCAACTGCAGCGCATGAAAGCCGAAAGCGTCGGTAACGGCGTGGTCCAGCCGGTCTTGTTCCCAGGCCAGCAGGTACTGGCCAGGCGGGGTTCTCAACCAGGCACCCAACTCTATAATCAACGCGTCTCTTGTCATGACTGCATCCCCTCCCCCATCTCTGCTCGCTCTGCCCGCATTTGCCGACAACTACATCTGGTTGTTGCACGATGGCAGACGAGCCTGGGTCGTGGACCCGGGTGACGCCAAACCGGTACTGGCGGCGTTGCAAGCCCGCAGGCTCACCCTGGCCGGGATTCTAGTGACGCACCACCACGCGGATCACACCGGCGGTCTGGCAGCCTTGCGACCCTTCCTGCACGGGCCCGTGCTGGGCCCGGCGCGCGAGAAGATCCCCGGCCCCTGCACGCCGCTGGCAAACGGCGCCTTCGTCGAAGTGCTGGGGTTGACATTCCGTGTCATGGACGTACCTGGCCACACCGCTGGTCACATTGCCTTCGTCGAACAGGGTAATGACCACAACCCGCTGCTTTTTTGTGGCGACACACTTTTTTCCGCAGGCTGCGGGCGCCTGTTTGAAGGCACGCCGGCGCAGATGGCGCATTCCTTGTCGCGCCTGGCCAGCCTGCCAGCGGGTACCCGCGTGTGCTGCACGCATGAATACACATTGGCTAACCTGAAATTTGCTGCCGCAGTGGAACCTGCCAACGCGGATTTGGTCGAGCACACGCGCCGTTGCCAGGCGCTGCGCCAGGCAGGCCAGCCCACCTTGCCCAGCAGCATGGGCCTGGAACGGCGCATCAACCCCTTCTTGCGCTGCCAGGAACCTGCTGTAGTGGCGGCGGCACGCAAACAGGTGGCCCTGGGCACTCCGCCTATCGAAGACAGCGTGGCCGTGCTGGCCGCGCTGCGTGAATGGAAGAACCGTTTCTAATGACTTTGCTGCCGACGCTGCATCCCCGTTCGTCCCCTCGCCCCACCGCAGCCTCGCTGCTGCTTTCTCTGCTTTCTCTGCTTGCGCTCGCTGGCTGCGCCAATTTGGGTGCGCCGGTCAAGGGCGACGAAGCGGTGCCCCCGCCAGCGGCTGTGGTGGAACCAGTTCCAGCACAGCCACCGGCCGCGCCGACCATCGCACCCGCTCTGGCTACGGGCCCACTGCCCGGCTTCCAGCCTGCACTGCCCCCCGTGCCACGCGCCCAGATGGACCCGGATATCGACGGCGAGCGAATTGACCTGTGGGCACGCCTGCGCGATGGCTACGCAATGCCCGACCTGGATGGACAGCTCGTCGCGCAATGGGAAACCTGGTACGCCAGCCGCCCAGACTACGTGCAGCGCATGACCGAGCGCGGCGGGCGCTATTTGTTCCACATCGTCGAAGAAGTCGAACGCCGAGGCATGCCCGCCGAGCTGGCCTTGTTGCCCTTCATCGAAAGCGCATTCAACCCGCAAGCGATGTCGAGCGCCCGCGCTTCGGGCATGTGGCAGTTCATGCCGGCCACCGGCCGCGATTTCGAGTTGCGCCAGAACCTTTTTCGAGACGACCGCCGCAACGTGCTGGCTTCCACCGACGCGGCACTGGACTACCTGCAGCGCCTGCACCAGCGCTTTGGTGACTGGCATCTGGCCCTGGCCGCCTACAACTGGGGGCAGGGCAATGTGCAGCGCGCCATCAACCGCAATCAGAAGGCCGGCCTGGGCACGACCTACACCGACCTGAAGATGCCTGATGAGACACGCAACTACGTGCCCAAGCTGCAGGCGGTGAAAAATATTGTCGCCCGACCTACGGCTTTTTCGCTGGTGCTTCCGCAGCTGGACAACCACCCTTACTTCTTGAGCGTAGCCATCGAACGCGACATCGACGTGGCCCTGGCCGCGCGGCTGGCCGGGCTGTCGATGGACGACTTCCAGCAGCTCAACCCGCAGATGAACAAGCCGGTGGTTCTGGCCGCCGGCACGCCCCAGGTTCTGCTGCCTTACGACAACGCCAATCAGTTTGTGCGCGGCCTGGGCCAGCACCGCGGCCCCCTGGCCAGTTGGACGGCCTGGGTGGCGCAGCGCAACGTCAAGCCAGCCGAGGTGGCCAATCTGCTGGGCATGTCTGAAGCGCAGCTGCGCGAAGTCAACCGCATCCCACCGCGCATGGTGATCAAGAAAGGTTCGACCTTGCTGGTTCCGCGTTCAGCCACGGCTGACAAGGACGTGACGGGGCACATTGCCGACAACGCAGCCATTGCGCTGGCGCCTGAAGGCAGGCCGCTGCGCCGGGTGGCGCTGAAAGCGCGCAAGGGCGACACCGTCAGCAGCATCGCCCGCCGCTACAAAGTGAGCCCCTTGCTCGTGGCGCAGTGGAACGGCGTGTCACAGCAGACCCGGTTCTCTGCTGGTGAGTCGGTGGTGGTGATGCTGGCGCCGCCTTCCAAGCGGTCGGCCAAGAAACGCGCGGCCCCGCACAACGCTGGCAAGGCTGCAGCCAGATCAGCAACAAAGTCGGCAGCCAAACCAGCCGCCAGACCAGCAGCCAAACGCGCTGTAAAGAAATAACCCTGGGCTGGGCGACGCCGACTTCAGGCTTCAGCCCAGAAAGTCGCGCTTGCCCAGTTCGACACCCGCATGGCGCAACAGTGCGTATGCAGCCGTGGCGTGGAAGTAGACGTTGGGCAAGACGAAGCCCAGCGCATAGGCCTGGCCAGCAAGGCGCATTTCGCCTGTCCGCAGCGGCAGCACGATTTCTTTGTCTTCGGTTCCATCGATCTGATCAGCTGGCACCGACTGCACGTAGGCGATGGCCTTGTCCAGCCGGGCACGCAGATCAGCCAGCGTGGCTTCGCTGTCGTCCCACTTCGGGATGTCGTGGCCAGCCAGGCGAGCCACACAGCCTTTGGCCATGTCGGTGGCAATCTGCACTTGTTTGGACAACGGCAGCATGTCGGGCGCCAGGCGCATAGCCAGATAGTTGGCGCTGTCGAACCTGCGTGCGTCGGCATGCGCCTGGGCCTTGTCGATGCAGGCTTGCATGGCTTTGAAGGTACGAACGAAGGCCGGAACGCTGATGGCATGCATGGACAAACTCATGGTGTCTCCTGAAGAGTTGGGCGAGGCGGGTTGAAAGCAGGCGTTGCAGGCCATGCCGGCCCTGCAGCGGGCGGGGCAAAATGCCAGGTCGCAAAGAATCCCACATGAACATCATCATCCTCGACGACTACCAGGACGCTGTGCGCAAGCTCCCATGCGCTGCCCGCCTGGAGCCTTATAACGCCAAGGTCCACACCAACACCGTCAAGGGGATCGGGCAGTTATCCGTGCGGCTGCGCGACGCCGACATCCTGGTGCTGATCCGCGAACGCACGCATTTCCCGCGTGCACTGCTGGAAAAGCTGCCACGCTTGAAGCTCATCGTGCAAACCGGGCGGGTGGGCCCGCACATCGACGTGCCCACCTGCACTCGGCTGGGCATCGCGGTGGCCGAAGGCGCGGGCTCACCCACGGCACCGGCTGAGCTGACCTGGGCGCTGATCATGGCCGCCATGCGCCGGCTGCCGCAGTACATCGGCAACCTGAAGCACGGCGCCTGGCAGCAAAGCGGCTTGAAGGCCTCGTCCATGCCGCCGAATTTCGGCGTGGGCATGGTGCTCAAGGGCAAGACGCTGGGCATCTGGGGCTACGGCAAGGTGGGCCAGCTGGTGGCCGGTTACGGCAAGGCCTTCGGCATGCAGGTATTGGTGTGGGGCAGTGCGTCGTCTCGGGAGCGGGCCCTTGCAGACGGCCTGCTGGCAGCAGAAAGCTGCGAGAGTTTTTTCGCTGAAAGCGACGTGCTCAGTCTGCACTTGCGGCTGGACGACACCACGCGCGGCATCGTGGCGCTGGACATGCTGACCCGCATGAAGCCCACGGCCTTGCTCGTGAACACCTCGCGTGCTGAGCTGCTGCAGGACAACGCGCTGGTGGCAGCACTGAACCGCGGCCGGCCGGGCATGGCCGCAGTGGACGTGTTCGAGAGCGAACCCATCCTGCAAGGCCAACCGCTGCTGCGCCTGGAAAACGCCGTCTGCACGCCGCACATCGGCTATGTGGAACAAGAGAGCTACGAGCTGTACTTCGGCGCGGCTTTCGACAACGTCATCAACTTCATCGCCAAGCAGCCCTGCAACCTGGTGAACCCGGAAGTGCTTCAGGTGCAGCGTTGAGCGAAGCAGAGGCTCAGGCTCAGGCACAGACCCTGCAACGCAGCCGCTGGGCCTTGATGGCTGGCAACTTCGCCATCGGCTGTGGCGTGATGGTGGCTGCGGGTTCGCTCAACGACCTGGTGCGCTCGCTGCAGGTATCGGTCGCCGTGGCCGGGCAGCTGATTTCTGTGGCCGCCGTTTTCATGGCGCTGGGGGCGCCGCTGTTGGCCGCAATCGTGGGCCGCGCCGACCGGCGTTGGCTGCTCACGGCTTCCTTGCTGTGGTACGCCGCAGGCCATGCAATGGCCGCGCTGATGCCTAACTTTGCCGCGCTGCTGCCGGTGCGAGCGCTCAGCGTGCTGGGCGCTGCCGTGTTCACACCGCAGGCGGCTGCAGCCATCAACCTGCTGGCGCCGCCAGGCGAGCGTGGGCGAGCCATCACCTTCATCTTCCTGGGCTGGTCGCTCAGTTCGGTGCTGGGCATGCCCCTGCACAGCTACATCGGCGAAGCCTTTGGCTGGCGCTGGGCTTTCGCGCTGGTGGCGGTGCTGAGCCTGGCAGCAGCCGTCGGGGTCTGGCGCACCCTGCCCCCGGGTTTGCGCGCCGCCCCGCTGTCTCGAAGCGACTGGCGAGAGGCCCTGACCCGCCCCCGCTTGATCGGCGTGGTCGGCGTGACGGCTTTGGCCGCAGCTGGCCAGTTCACACTGTTCAGCTACTTCGCGCCGTACTACCGGCAGGTGCTGGGCAGCGACGCGCTGGGCGTGAGCCTGCTTTTCATGTGGTTCGGCGCTTTCGGTCTGCTGGGCAATGTGCTCTTGGGCCGCTTCATCGACCGCTTCGGCGCCGCCCGCTGTGCCACCTGGATGATGGCCAGCATGGCCTTGTCGATGGGCCTGTGGCCCCTGGCCGTCACCGTGCCGGCGATGCTGGCCGTGCTGATGCCGTGGGCGCTGGGTTGCTTTTCCGCCAACTCTGCACAGCAGGCAAGGCTGGGCGCAGCAGCGCCTGCGCTGGCACCCGCCTTGATGGCACTGAACACGTCGGCCATGTACCTGGGCCAGGCCGTGGGCGCTGCCGGCGGCGGCGCCATGCTGGCGGCTGGCGGCTTCGGCGGGCTGAACTGGGTCGCCTTGGGATGGATGTTGCTGGCCATTGGCCTGAGCATCTGGTTGATGCGCGCCGGAGCGTCCACGCCCGGGCCCATGCCCACCCTCACCCCCACTCCCACGCGCGCTTCACAAGCCGCCGACTGATGCAGCCCGCAGCCCCTGCGCCTGCGGCGGTGTTTTGTGTTTTCGCACTCATGCCGCTGCAGGGATTCGGCGGCGGGTGGGCTGTTGCTGGCGCCTTTGGTGATCGCTATGGTGATCGCTATGGTGCTGGTCATGGCGGTGGGCCAGACGCGGAGCGATGGCGCGGTCACCGGCACCCTGCTGGGCATGGGTGTGGCTGCTGCGGGTCTGGTCGCGGGCAAGGCATGGCGCATGATCGCGGGCCAGGCGCGCAACCCGCTGGGTCGGCCTGTGGCTTTCGGGCTGACCATTGCTGCACTCCTCACCGTGGATTTGCTGCGCTGGCCGCTGCTGGCGGGGGTGCTGAGTCTGAGCCTGAGCCTGAGCCTGGGCCTGGGCTCGGCGTCGGTGCTGCTGGCCTGATGGCAACTTCGGTCACGAGTCCTTTGGGCACCCTGGAATGGCTGTGGCGGGGCCAGGCCGGTTTGGCAGGTCCGGCTGCAAGCGGGTCGGCGCTGGCTGACCTGTTCCTTCACTTCGCCGCGTTGTCGCTGCTGTCGGTGCGCGGTGCCATGACCACGGCGCCCGACATGCAGCGTTTCGTGGTGGGCGAACGCGGCTGGCTCGGTGACGCGCAGTTCACTGCGTCGGTGGCACTGGCGCAGGCCGCGCCCGGGCCGAATGTGCTGTTCGTGGCCCTGCTGGGCTGGAACATCGCCGGGCTGGCCAATGTGCTGGCCACCCTGGTGGGCAAGCTGCTGCCTTCCGGCCTGCTGGTGCTGGCGGTGGACCGCCTGGGCGCAGCGCATCGTGAAGCACGCTGGCTGCGCGCTTTCAACATCGGCATGGCATCCCTGGTGTTGGGTCTGCTGCTTTCCACCGCCTGGTTGCTGGCTCAGCCCACGCTGGCCAGCCACAGCCGGGCTAGGGCGGCTCTGGCGGCCTGCAGCGCAGGCTGGCTGCAGGCCACACGCGCCCGCCCCTCGTGCCCGGCGCTGCTGGGCGCAGCAGCCGGGGCGCTGGGGTTGTTCGCATGAGCCTGATCCTGAAGTCCGCCTTCTTGTTGCTGGCGCTGTATGCCCTGGTGCTGGGCTTGCTGTGGTTCGGCCAGGAAAAGCTCTTGTTCCAGCCGCAGAAGCTGCCGCAGGACCACCGCTTCAACCAGGGCCCGGATGTGCACGAAACCTGGGTTGAAGTACCGGGCGCCAGGCTGAACGCGCTGCACCTTCGCCGCCCACAACCGCAGGGTGTCGTGTTCTTCGTTCATGGCAATGCGGGCAGCCTGGAAAACTGGTTCGTCAACGTCGACTTCTATCGTCAGGCCAACTTCGACCTCTTCATGTTCGACTACCGCGGCTTCGGCAAGAGCAATGGCCGCATCGAAAGCCAGGCGCATCTGGAAGCCGACGTGCGCGCGGCATGGGAGAGCATCGCACCGCGCTATGCCGGCTTGCGCAAGGTGTTCTACGGCCGCTCACTCGGCACGGGGCTGGCTACGAATCTGGCCGTTCAGACCCCACCGGACTTGCTGGTGCTCGTCTCGGCCTACAGCAGCATGGTCGCTGTGGCGGCCCAGCATTACGGCTGGGTGCCCAGCGCATTGCTGCGCTATCCGCTTCGCACGGACTTGATGCTGCCGCAGGTCAAGAACCCGGTTCTGCTGGTGCATGGCGGGCTGGATGCCCTGATACCGCCCAGCCACAGCGAGGTCCTGCATGCGCTGGTGCCCCAGTCGGAATTCTTGCTGGTGCCTGAAGCCGGTCACAACGACATTCAGGAATTCACCGTCTACCTGAACACCCTGGCGGCCGCCATGCGGGGCCAGCCGCTCGCTCAGACTTCAGAGCCGCTGCGCTGACGCAGTGCCTCAAACAAGCACACGCCGGAGGCCACCGACACGTTCAGGCTTTCCACCGCGCCGGCCATGGGAATGCGCAGCAGCAGGTCGCAGGTCTTGCGCGTCAGTTGGCGCAGGCCCGTTCCTTCGGCGCCCAGCACCAGCGCCACGGGGCCACGCAGGTCGGCGTCATACAGCGTGCCTTCAGCGTCTTCGCTGAAGCCGATGATCTGAACATCGCGTTCTTTCAGCTCGTTGAGCGATCGCGCCAAGTTCGTCACCATCAGATAAGGCACCGTCTCGGCCGCGCCACTGGCCACCTTGGCCACCGTGGCGTTCAGGCCCACGGCGTGGTCTTTCGGCGCCACCACGGCATGGGCGCCAGCGCCGTCGGCCACGCGCAGGCAGGCGCCCAGGTTGTGCGGGTCGGTCACGCCGTCCAGCACCAGCAGCAAGGGCGGGCCCTGCACGGCGTCGAGCACAGCGTCCAGCGAATGGTGTTGAGGCAGCGGCGAGACGCGCGCAACCACCCCCTGGTGGCGCGGGCTGCCAGCCAGGCGGATGAGGTGAACGTCGTTGCTTTCCACCAGCTTGACGTTGGCTTCCTGCACGCGTTCGACGAACTGCCGCATGCGGGCGTCGCGGCGCGCGGCATCGAAATGCACTTCGACTACAGACGAGGGCGCTGTCTTCAGGCGCACGGTGACGGCATGGAAGCCGAACAGGACTTTGTTGCTCATACTGCGATGCTAAGCGCCCAACGCTAACTGGCACGCAGCATCTGAGAACCCGCCTGCCACGCAAACAAGGCGCCGATGAGCACCGGCTGATGCACCATGTAGAAGCTCAGCGACCAGCGGCCTAGAGTCGCCAGAGGGGAAACGGCTGACGGCGCAGCGTCAGTCAGCCAACGCAGCCTGTGCTGCAACACCCAGCGCCCTGCGGCCATGCCCCAGAGCATCACGCCCAGCCAGGGAAATACCGGCACCCAGTCCTCGGTAATGGGCTTGCGCATCACGAAACCCAGCCAGTTGGTCCAGCGGGAATCGAAGAAGGCATGACCGATGAACTGCGGCAGCACCAGTGACAGCGCCCCACCCAGCCACAACCAGCGCGCGCCAACTGGCGCCAGCAGACGGCACACCACCAGCATCACCACGATGCCATGCAACACGCCAAAGCTGATCCAGCTGCGCGGAAACATCCACGCCGAACCCAGGCTGACGAGCACCGCGCAGCCCGCCACCTGGGCCCAGCGACGCCAAAAGCGCGGCCAGTCCTGCGCTGCCTGAAGGGCCGCTGCCTGCGACACGCCGGCAGTGAACAGGAACAGGCTGACGATGGCGGTACGCTGCCAGGTCCAGAACGGGTCGCCATAAAAGTTCTGGCGCGGCTGCAGCAGGCCGAAGTAGTTCAGGTCGAAGGCGAAATGGAAACAAGCCATCCACACAATGGCCACGCCGCGCAACGCGTCCAGGCGGTCCCAGCGCAGGGCTGGCTGAAGCCTCATTCGGCGCGCTCGTACACGTCGCCGAACTTTTGCCCATCCCAGGCATACAGCAGGTAGGCGGCATGCAGGCATCGGCTGGCGCCGCGCGGGCGAAACAGCCCTGCACATTCGCCGCGCGGCTGGCGCACGCTGAGATAGGCCACACCCGCAGACCCGCTGCGGCACAACTGCCGGCCGACAGCCTGTGCCGCCGTGTAGTCGTCGGGGCTGTAGACAGCGGCGCTCACCACTCCAGCAGGCCGCAGGTCGTGCAGGCGTGCGTCGATGGCCACGTGATACAGCCGCATCGGCAAATGCGTAGGCGACTGGCGTGTGGCAGCCAGGAAGCGCGCATGGTGATAGCGCGTTTCGGCCACCGCCGTGGCGCGGTCGCGGGCGGCGTAAAAGACGCCATAGTCGCCGCTGGAAAACCGGCTGCCCAGCGGGTTGACGTGGGTAAAGGCGGCCATGATCGGCCCGCTGCCCGGGCCGAAGAGCCGCTCTTCACGCGGCACGCGCTCGATCTGCCCGATCTCGTCGCGTATGCGTTCGTTGCTCAGCGCTTCCAGCGCATAAAGGGCATCGAAGTCAGCCGCGTCGGCCACGCGGTCAAACAAGTTCACTGAAGGCAGCCGCGTGGGCACGATACGGCAGGCCTGCGCCCAGCGCAGGCGGCGAACCGCCATGGCAGGAACTTCAGGCGTCTGCAGGATCAAGACCAGCCACCCCCGCGAACGCTGTCGAGGTATCGCCGCACCATGTTCAGGTCGCTGACATTGCCTGCCAGCATGCGTTTGAGCGCCGTGCCACCGCCAAAAGGCGCGGCCGTGTTGGGCTGGCGTACCCAACCGTCTGCAGCAGCAGCCTCGGGCAGAAGAATCTGCAGGCTCTTGTAGATGCCCAGCAGGTTGGACAGGCGTTCCAGCGTGTCGCGCGGCAGGCTGGCCTTCTCGGGGTGCTTGCGCCATGCAAAGTAGGTGGACCTGGCCGGTTGCCCCAGCAAGCACAGCTGCTCCTCGACCGACAGACCCCAGGCCTGAGCCATGCGCTCAAAGGCCCGCAAGCCTGCCGCCGACATGTCGGCTGTGCTGGGCGCAGCCGGAGCGTCCACGGCGTATCGCGCTGTTCGCTCGGCAACGTTGAAGGATGGTGCTGTCATGCTGATACTCCCAAAGCGGGACCATTCTGTCCATCTTAAGCCTAAGTCAGGCACTTGGTCCAGATTCGGACTTGTCAAAAGTGTTGTTCTCTGACAGCTCGAATGGCCAAGAGAGCGCATGCTTGCGTATTCACGGCACGGGTAAATAGGGTTTTGCTGTTAGATCGCGCCGCGCAACGCGACTCGAAGCTACCGTGTTGCACAGCAAGCAAAGAACTTCACACCATGAACCGACGCCAAACCATGAGCCTTTTCTCCCTTTTCGGCCTGGGCACATCTGCGAGCCATCGCGCTACAGCGGCCAAGACCGCCATCGAC
The DNA here is from genome assembly GCA_038209585.1 of Burkholderiales bacterium. Lineage (GTDB taxonomy): Bacteria > Pseudomonadota > Gammaproteobacteria > Burkholderiales > Burkholderiaceae_C > Rubrivivax. The sequence goes on along the minus strand of JBBQXN010000010.1, from coordinate 25,057 downwards.
CCCGCCTGGCAGTTGACCGAAGCGCAGTGGAAGGCCCGCCTGTCACCGGCCGCCTATCGCGTGCTGCGCCAGGAAGGCACCGAGCCCCCGGGCAGCAGCCCGCTGAATGCTGAAAAGCGCGCTGGCATTTATCACTGCGCTGGTTGCGAACTGCCGCTGTTTTCGTCTGAAGCGAAGTATGAAAGCGGTACGGGATGGCCCAGTTTCCACACGCCTTTACCGGGCGCGATGGGCACCAAGACCGACTTCAAGCTGATCTTCCCGCGCACCGAATACCACTGCGTGCGCTGCGAGGGCCACCAAGGACACATCTTCGACGACGGCCCCAGGCCCAGCGGCAAGCGCTACTGCAATAACGGCGTGGCTTTGAAGTTCGTGGCGGCCAGCGTATGAGGACGACCACCTCTCGCATGGCTCGCGTGGCCAGAGTGGCGCTCTCAGCACTTTTCGCCGGGTCGGCACTGCTGATGGCGCTGCCTGCGGCGGCGCAAACCACGGCCAAAGCTACCTTCGCAGGTGGCTGCTTCTGGTGTGTGGAGGCTGATTTCGACAAGGTGCAAGGCGTGCTTTCCACCACCTCGGGCTACATCGGCGGCAACGTGGCCAACCCGACCTACGAGCAAGTCGCAGCCAAGAAGACCGGCCATACAGAAGCCGTGGAAATCGTCTTCGACCCCAACAAGGTCAGCTACGCGGCACTGGTGAATCACTTCTGGCGCACCATCGACCCGACGACCAAGGACCGCCAGTTCTGCGATGCCGGTTCGCCATACCGTACGGCCATCTTCACGCACGACGCTCAACAGGCCGCCGTGGTGCAGAAGTCGCTGGCAGAGCTGGAAAAGACCAAGCCCTTCAAGGAGCCCATCGTCACCACCGTGCAACCGGTCACCGCCTTTTACGCGGCTGAGGGCTACCACCAGGACTACTACAAGAAGAACCCGGTGCGTTACGCCTACTACCGCGCCAGCTGCGGCCGAGACGCGCGCCTGGCCGAGCTATGGGGCGAGAAATAGGCGCCTGAGATCAGCGGCGCGGGCCGCCTGAGCCACCGCCCGAGCTGCTGCCCGAACGCGCGCCCGGGGCGCGGCCACCATCGCGGCGTGGTCCACCGCCACCGCCACCACCTGGCCGCCCGCCGCCGCCGCCCGGGCGACCGCCTCGGCCACCACCGCCACCGCCACCACCACCACCACCCGCGTTGCGGCGCGTGCCGCCTACACCAATGGTCATGCGGCCCAGCACGATGGGCTCGGCGCGCTCGCCTGATGGCGGCTCAAAACCAGGCACCACTTCAGACGGAATCTGGCGCTTGATCAGGCGTTCGATGTCGCGAAGAAAGATTTCTTCGTCCAGGCACACCAGGCTCACCGCTTCGCCCGTGGCACCGGCACGGCCCGTGCGGCCGATGCGGTGCACATAGTCTTCCGGTATGTTGGGCAGCTCGAAGTTCACCACGTGCGGCAGCATGTCAATGTCGATGCCGCGCGCCGCGATGTCGGTGGCCACCAGCACTTGCAGGTCGTTGGTCTTGAAGTCTGCCAGCGCCTTGGTGCGCGCACCCTGGCTCTTGTTGCCATGGATGGCCATCGCAGTGATGCCCTGTTCGTTCAAGAACTCGGTCAGGCGATTGGCGCCGTGCTTCATGCGCGTGAAAACCAGCACCTGATGCCAGTCGCCGCTTTTGATCAGGTGCGCCAGCAGGTCTTTCTTTCGCTCGCGGCCCACAGGGTGAACCTTCTGCGCGATGGTTTCTGCGGTCTGGTTGCGCCGCGCCACTTCGATCAGGGCCGGCTGGTTCAGCAGCTTGTCGGCCAGGGTCTTGATCTCGTCGCTGAAGGTGGCTGAGAACAGCAGGCTCTGCTTCTTCGCCGGCAAGGCCGCCAGCACCTTCTTGATGTCGTGGATGAAGCCCATGTCGAGCATGCGGTCGGCTTCGTCGAGAACGAAGATCTCCACATGGCTGAGGTCAAGCGTGCGCTGCTGATGGTGGTCCAGCAGGCGGCCGGGGGTGGCCACCAGGATGTCCACACCACGGCGCAGCTTGTCGACCTGCGGCTGCATGCCCACGCCGCCGAACATGACCATGCTGGTCAGCGGCAAATACTTGCCGTAGGTGCGCACGCTTTCTTCCACCTGCGCGGCCAGTTCACGCGTGGGCGTCAGGATCAACGCCCGAATGGCGACGCGGCCTTTGGCGTCTTTCTTCTGCGGCTGCGATGCCAGGCGATGCAGCATGGGCAGGGTGAAACCTGCTGTCTTGCCGGTGCCCGTCTGGGCGCCGCCCATCAGGTCGCCGCCTTGCAGCACGATGGGGATGGCTTGGGCCTGGATGGGGGTGGGGGTGTCGTAGCCCTGCTCGCTCACGGCGCGCAAGAGCGGCTCGGCCAAGCCGAGATCGGTGAATAACATGATGATTTTTGAGGCCCTGGCTGCTGATGGAAACATCAGAGCGTGGACGGGCCGTGGTTCGCTGCCTGCTGTCACCCATGGCGGTTGCATGGATGCACCAGTCGGGTAGGCGCGAGAGCTGTCAGGAGTCGGATTCGACTGCGCCATGATGACTGGAAGCCACGGCGCTGAGCTGCATTCTAGGTCACGGGCATCGGCTGACGCGCATTCAAGCGCAACCAACCCCGTGCAATTCTGTAGATCGCCCAAACGCCCAGCAGAAACATGCCGGCCACCCAGGTGCCGATGCCGATCAATATGACCGACAACGGAATCGACACCGCAGCCACCAGCAAGGCCCAGATCAAGGCGAACCAGAACGTGCGGATCTGCCAGCGGAAGTGGCTTTCCAGCCAGGTGCCACGCACGTCGCTGCGCTTCACGTAATTGATGATGACCGCGATGATGGACGGCCAGCCGAACAAGAACGAGCCAAGAACGCTGGCGGCACCGAATGCACCCAGGGCCAAGCCCAACGCATGCAGGGCATAGACGATGTGCGTCAGCTTCACAAGAGAGGCGTTGGCTTCAACGGTCATCACAGGGCTCATCGGGGGCTCCTTCGTAAAAAGTTCAGGTGGGGCCGAGCCTGGAGATTGCAATCTCAAAGCCATCAACGGTCCATCTCGGGCTCGCGCGCAGGTCAGCGGGGATAATCCTTGGTTTTGCGCCACGATTGTCTGCGGCGCACCTAGATTCGAGAGAGAGCCTATGGCCCAGTACGTTTTCACCATGAACCGCGTCGGCAAGATCGTTCCGCCGAAACGACAGATCCTCAAGGGCGTGAGCCTGTCGTTCTTCCCCGGCGCCAAGATCGGCGTGCTGGGTGTGAACGGCAGCGGCAAGAGCACGCTGCTGAAGATCATGGCCGGGGTCGACAAGGATTACGAGGGCGAAGCCACGCCCATGCCCGACCTGAAGATCGGCTACCTGGAACAAGAACCGCATCTGGAACCCAATCAGACCGTGCGCGAAGCGGTTGAACAAGGCATTGGCGGCGTGTTGGCAGCCAAGAAGCGGCTCGATGAGGTGTATGCCGAATACGCCGACGAAAACGCCGACTTCGACAAGCTCGCCGCTGAACAAGCCGATCTGGAAGCCATCATCAGCGCGGCTGGCTCTGAGAACACCGACATGCAACTCGAACTGGCCGCCGACGCCCTGCGACTTCCGCCCTGGGACGCGCAGATCGGCGTACTTTCAGGCGGCGAAAAGCGTCGTGTGGCGCTGTGTCGCATGCTGCTTTCCAAGCCCGACATGCTGTTGCTGGACGAGCCCACCAACCACCTGGACGCAGAAAGCGTGGACTGGCTGGAGCAGTATCTGCAGCGCTTCCCGGGCACGGTGGTGGCCATCACGCACGACCGCTACTTCCTGGACAACGCCGCTGAATGGATTCTTGAACTCGACCGCGGCCAGGGCATCCCGTGGAAGGGCAACTATTCGGACTGGCTTGAACAGAAAGAAAAACGCCTGGGCCAGGAGCAAAAGACCGAAGACGCGCGCATGAAGGCGATGAAAGAGGAACTGAAATGGGTTCGCTCCAACGCCAAGGGCCGGCAAACGAAGAGCAAGGCCCGGCTGGCGCGCTTCGAGGAATTGAGCGACGTTGAATACCAGCAGCGCAACGTCACCAACGAGATCTTCATCCCGGTAGCCGAGCGGCTGGGCAACGAAGTGATCGAGTTCAAGGAAGTCAGCAAGAGCTTCGGCGACCGCCTGCTCATCGACAAGCTCAGCTTCAAGGTGCCACCCGGTGCCATCGTCGGCATCATCGGCCCCAACGGTGCAGGCAAGTCCACGCTATTTCGCATGCTGCAAGGCGCGGAGAAGCCCGACAGCGGTGAAGTCATCATCGGCAAGACGGCGCAGCTGGCCTTCGTCGACCAGAGCCGCCAGAGCCTGGACAATGAAGCCACCGTCTGGCAAGACGTCTCAGGCGGGCTGGACAACATCGTGGTGGGGAAGTTCGTCATGCCCAGCCGCGCCTACCTGGGCCGCTTCAACTTCAAGGGCAACGACCAGCAAAAGCAGGTGGGCAGCTTGTCAGGCGGTGAACGCGGCCGGCTGCATCTGGCCAAGACGCTCGCGCAAGGTGGCAACGTGCTGATGTTGGACGAACCGTCCAACGACCTGGATGTGGAAACCCTGCGCGCGCTGGAAGAAGCGCTGCTTGAATTCGCCGGCAGCGCCATGGTCATCAGCCACGACCGCTGGTTCCTGGACCGTATCTGCACGCACATCCTGGCCTGCGAGGGCGACAGTCAGTGGTTTTTCTTCGACGGCAACTACCAGGAATACGAAGCCGACAAGAAAAAGCGGCTGGGTGAGGAAGGTGCACGGCCCAAGCGCGTTCGCTTCAAGCCCATACGCTGAAGTCCACCGCGCCAGGCTGGCCTTTGACGCAGAATGACTCGCAACCAGGTTCGTTACGGGCCTTGCGGGCTCTTTGCATGACTGAAATCACCTTCCCACGCTGCCGTCTGGCGCTGGTCTTGGCTGCCACGCTGGCGGCCAGTGGTTGCGTGGTCTTGCCGCCCGCCGCTGCGCCGGTATCGTCTGCTGCCACGCCGGCTGCCACGCCCGCTGCAATTGCAGCTTCCGGCCCCGCTGCGGCTTTCGCCAAGCCGGCTGCAGGCACAGCGGCCACCGCAGCCACCGCAGCCACCGCAGGCACGTCAGCGACACCGGCCACGCCTGCCGGAGCGCCGCCCACATTTGCCAGCATCATCAAAGACGCCCGCCGCATCGACGGGCCGCTGACGCTTTGGCAGAAGGAAGACAAGGTCTGGATTGAACTGAAGCCAGAACAGTTCGGCCAGCCCTACCTCCTCAGCCCGAAGATCAAGAAGGGCATGGGCGAAGCCGGCGTGTTGGGCGGTTTGATGATCTACGACGACATCAACGGTTTCGGCGGCCCGCAGGTGGTGGAATTCGTGCAGGTGCACAAGGTCGTGCGACTGCAGGCGCGCAACATGCTGGTGCTGGCGCGCGAGGGCACACCCGAAGCCCGCGCCGTGGCTGCGGCTTACTCCAACAGTCTGCTGGCTTCCGCCAATGTGGCAAGCGCGCCGCACCCCGACCGCAAGAGCGTGCTGGTCGAAGCCAACGGGCTCTTCCTGAACGACCTGATGGGCATAGGCCAGCGTTTGCAGCGCGGCCTGCGCGCTGGCTACAGCCTGGAGCGCAGCAACACCACCATCACTGCAGCACGCGGCACAGCCGAAGCCAGCATCCTTGAGACGGAATTGCACTTCGTGGGTGGCAGCGCGCCGCAGCAGCAACCGGGCCTGCTCGGTGCCCTGCTGGGCGCACCGCCCTCAGGGGGCGCCAGCTTCCTGCCTGATTCGCGCAGCATGCTCGTCACCCTGCATTACTCACTGGCGCCGCTGCCGGCCAAGCCCATGGCCACCCGGGCGGCTGACCCCCGCATCGGCCTGTTCACCACCCAAGTGCTGAATTTCAGCGACGACCTGCAGCGCACGCCGCGCCAGCGCTTCGTCAACCGCTGGCGGCTGGAGAAGAAAGACCCGACCGCCGCAATGAGCGAACCGGTGGAACCCATCACCTTCTGGATCGACCGCAATGTGCCGCTGCTCTACCGCGACACCGTGCGCAGCGCCATCCTGGAATGGAACAAGGCATTCGAGAAGATCGGCTTCAAGGACGCCATCCTCGCCAAGCAGCAACCTGAAGATGCCAATTTCGACACGCTGGATTATGGCCGCGCCTCGGTGCGCTGGATGCTCAACGCCGAGCCGGTGTTCGGTGCCATCGGCCCCAGCCATGTAGACCCGCGCACAGGGGAAATTCTTGATGCTGATATCGCTTTCGAAGGCATGTCGGCACGCATGCTGCGCGGCGTGCGGCGGCAGATTCTGACGGGCGACCGCACGGCGCGGGTCGACATCGGGCCGGCACCCGACTTTGCGCCGCGCTTCGACCTGGGCCTTCAAGCGGCAGGCCAGAAGTTGCACGACGCCGCGTACTGCCTGCACGCCGAACTGGGCGTGGAGCAGATGAGCTATGCACTGGACGTGCTGCAGGCCCGCGGCGAACTGGAACCCGACAGCCCGATGGCACAGCAGTTCGTGCTGGACTACGTCAAGGATTCGATCATGCACGAGGTCGGCCATGCGCTGGGCCTGCGGCATAACTTCCGCGCTTCACGGGCCTACAGCGAAGCGCAGTTATCAGACCCCGAGTTCACGCGCGCCAACGGCACCACGGCCTCGGTGATGGAATACAACGCCGTCAACCTGCCGCGCCCCGGAGAACGCGGCGGCCTGCCCTTCCAGGCCACGCTGGGCCCGTACGACTACTGGGCCATCGAATACGCCTACAAGCCGCTGGCAGCTGAACCTGGCAGTGCCGAAGAACGCACGGAGCTGCAGACCATCGCTGCGCGCAGCGCTGAACCGCTGCTGGCCTACGGCACCGACGAAGACAACGCCTTTGGTCTGGACCCTGAAACCTTGCAGCTCGACCTGGGCAAAGACCCCATCGCGTTTGTCAGCAAGCGGCTGGACATCGCCCGCGATCTGTTCCGCCGCCAGGAAAAACGCACGCTGCCCAAAGACCAGGACTACGCTGTGCTGCGGCGCTCGCTGGATTTCGCCCTGGGCGATGCCACGCGCGCTGTGGGCGTGCTGGTGCGCCAGATTGGCGGCTTACGCACTCTGCGCGACTTCCCTGGCAGTGGCCGTGACCCGCTGCAGCCTGTGGACGCGGACATTCAGCGCCAGGCGCTGGCCTTGATTTCCAGCGCCGTGCTGTCCAACAGCGCCCTGACCTTGTCGCCAGCCCTGCAGCGGCGCTTGGCACCAGACTTTCTGGACAGGGGTGACGGCATCGCACCGGCCACCGATTTTTCGATGGCTGAGCGGCTGCTGAACCTGCAGCGGGCGGTGCTGAATTACCTGATGAGCGATTTCGTGGCCCGCCGCGTGCTGGACAACGCGGACAAGCTGGACCACCCGAGCCAGGCGCTGGCCTTGAGTGAGGTCTACCAGCGGCTGGACCGCGATGTCTGGGACGGGCTGACGCAGCAGATCAGGCAACCTGGCGGCATCCCCGCGGCGCGCCGTGAACTGCAGCGCGACCATGTCAACCGACTGGCGACTGCCGTGTTACGGCCTTCCGGACAATCGCGCGTAGACGCACGCAGCCTGATGCGCGAGCAAGCTCAAGGATTGGAGAAACGCTTGCGCGCCGTGCAAAGCCGCGCCAGCCGCAGCCCGGCAGAAACGCGTGCCCATCTGTCCGACAGCCTGGACACCTTGCGCCAGGCCTTGAACGCGCCGCTGGCCAGGCAATCGCTTTGACAGCACAGGCGCCGGGTTCGGCCGGTGCTTGTCACGAGGTTTTCACACGCCGGCCATAAATTCCAGGCATGGCACACATCCTGATCGTTGAAGACGAAGCGGCGATCGTCGAATTGGTGGCGATGAACCTGCGGCACGATGGGCACGAAGTGCGCACCGCCGCCAACGCCGACGAGGCCCAGCGGGCCGTGCAGGCTGAATTGCCCGACTTGGTGCTGCTGGACTGGATGCTGCCCGGAGAGTCTGGGATCACGCTGGCCCGGCGCTGGCGCGCCGATGCGCGAACACGGCAGTTGCCCATCGTCATGCTCACTGCGCGCAGTCAGGAAAGCGATGTCGTTCAAGGGCTGGACGTAGGCGCAGACGACTACTTGCCCAAGCCCTTCTCCACGGCCGAGCTGCTGGCGCGCATCCGCGCCGTGCTGCGCCGCAAGGCACCAGAAACGCTCGACACCGCCGTGCAGGTGGGCCCGCTGCGCCTGGACCCAACGACGATGCGCGTGAACACCATACAAGGCGCTGCCGCTGGCGAAGTGCGCCTGGGGCCGACCGAATTCCGCCTGCTGCGTTACCTGATGAACTACCCGGAACGCGTACACAGCCGCAGCCAGCTTCTGGACCGCGTGTGGGGCGACCATGTCTTCATCGAAGAGCGCACGGTAGACGTACACATCAAACGCCTGCGCGACGCCCTGACGGATACGGGCTGCGCGGCCATGATCGAAACCGTCCGCGGCGCGGGTTACCGGCTGGCCAAGCCCGCATTGGAATCTGCCTGACCCTCTGACGATCCTGCCGATCACTGACCAGCCAAGTACTGTCACATCCTGATAAGCACCGTGCTGCAAGGGGCGGCCATGGTGTAGTTCTTCATGGTGCTGCCGTCGACCGCGTTTTCAGTCTTGCCACCGGAGCGCCTGCCCTCAGCCGCCGGCCTTTCGAACAGGCCATCGACGACGTGGAGGCGGCTCGCGCTGAACAAGCGCGCGTTTATGTCACCAGCCGCCCAGCCTCGATGCGCAACTGGCGGTCGCAGCGCGCCGCGATGGCCGGGTCGTGCGTCACCAGTACCAGCGTCGTGCCGGCTTCGCGGTTCAGCTCGAACATCAGCTGCATCACGGTCTCACCGGTGGCGAAGTCCAGGCTGCCTGTGGGTTCGTCGGCCAGCAAAACAGCCGGGCGCACCACGAAGGCCCGCGCCAGGGCCACACGCTGCTGTTCGCCGCCCGACAGCACCTTGGGGTAGCGGCTGAGCCGCTCGCCCAGCCCCACGCGCTTGAGCAATTCCGTGGCCGCCGTGCGCGCGTCGCTGCGGCCCATCAGTTCCAGTGGCAGCATCACGTTTTCCAAAGCCGTCAGGTTGGCCAGCAGCTGAAAACTCTGGAATACGAAACCCACATTGCGCGAACGCAGTTCTGCACGCGCGTCCTCGTTCAGCTTGAACAGATCCTGCCCGGCCAGCAGCACGGTGCCAGATGTGGGTATGTCCAGCCCCGCCAGGATGCTGAGCAGCGTGCTCTTGCCCGAGCCCGAAGCACCCACGATGGCCACCGATTCACGGGGCTGAAGCTGGAAGTCGATGTCATGCAGTATGGTCAGCGTGCCGGTGGAATCGGCCACCTGCTTGGATATCCCTTGAACATCAATGATAGGTTCCGACATCGATTCTTTTTCTATTTCAACGGCGCGGCGCGCCTGGCTGCGCAACTGTAGCCTGGGGCTGGCAGCGGCCTCGTGGGGCTGGGCGGCTGCCGCACAAGGTGCAAGGGCAGCCAGGACGCTGCTGGTGGTGGGCGACAGCCTGTCGGCCGAATACGGCCTGGCGCGCGGCCAGGGCTGGGTGGCGCTGATGGAAAAGCGCATCGCCGACGAAAAATTGCCGGTGCGCGTGGTCAACGCCAGCATCAGTGGTGACACCACGTCTGGCGGGCGCTCGCGCTTGTCAGCCCTGCTGAAACAAGTGAAGCCAGATTGGGTGCTGATCGAGCTGGGTGGCAACGACGCCTTGCGCGGCCTACCGCTGAAGATGACTGAAGGCAACCTGCTGGCCATGGTGCGCGCGGTGAAAGCTGTCGGCGCCAAGCCCGTGGTCTTGGGCATGGCCGTACCGCCCAATTACGGGCGGCAGTACGGCGAAGATTTCACGCAACTGTTCGCCACCGTGGCCAAGGCCGAGAACGCTGCCCTGGTGCCGTTTTTCCTGGCGGGCGTGGCCGATGGGCCCGACGCCGAGGCCATGTTCCAGCCCGACCGCATTCACCCCAAGGCCGAGGCGCAGCCGCGCATGCTGGACAACGTCTGGCCGGTGATCCTGCCTTTGATGCGTTGACGGTGGCCGCTGCAAGCGCTCAGCGCTCCGCTTCCTGTTCCGGGGTGCTGCCGCGTGTGGCACGGGGGGCTGATGGTTGCGAAAGCTCAGGTGAAGGCGAACGCGCAGCAGGTTGCGGCCGTTCAGGCCTTTCTGCACGTTGCGGGGGAGGCTCCGGCCGGCGCAGCGCGTCCGGCGCGCGCGGCGGCTCTGGCACGACGGGGGCTACCGTGCGTTGGCGATCTTCGCGTCTTTCCTCCCGCCTCTCCTCGCGTCTTTCCTCGCGTCTTTCATCCCGCCACATCTCCTGACGGGCGTCTTGCCGCGCGTCATGACGCGCGTCTTGACTGCCCTGCATCCGCCAGTCTTTACGTTCCTCGAAGCGGTTTTCGGCGCGGCCAGGATATTCCCCGCGACCTGGAAACGGTTGTCGCGGCAGGTGGCGGTAAGCCGGCGCATAGCGCTCGCGAGGTGCCAGCGGGGCCCAGCCCACGCCAGGTCCATGCACACCCTGCCCGCCGATGCTGAACGAACCTTGCCAAATCACCAGCGCCGGGCTGTATACCGGCCTGGCCGCATAAGCACCCGGTGCCCAGCCCCAGCGGCCATTCCACTGCACCCAGCGGCCGTAGTGGAAGGGTGCGAAGCCCCAGCGCGCCGTGTCTACCCAGGTCCAACCCCAGGGGCGCACCCAGGTCCAGCGCCCTTCACGGTAAGGCGCCCAGCCCACGCTGACCTGCAAGGGAAACCACACCGGGCCCCAGTCTGGATGGCGGTCCCAGCGCCCTTGGCTGTCCAGGTCGGATGCGCCGGTCATCTCTGGCGAGACATAGCGCGCGCTGGCCAGCCGCGTGCCTTCCTGTGCGTCTTCACGCAACACGCGGGCAGAAAACACATCGTCGGCCGGGTTATCCCAACTGGCGCGCAAGTCATGGCTATTGCGACCATCGCGGCTCAGTTCGACTTGCCGACCCCCGGCCACATCGAAGCCGTATTCATCGTCCACGCGCAGATCACCTTGCCAGCTGCTGGCCTGCGTGCGGTCGCCGCGGCTGCCGTCGCTGCGATCTCGCCTGTCGATGCGGAAGTGACCAGCGCCCAGCGGCTGCAGCCGCACCTCAGGCGTCGTGATTTGCAGTTCGCGCGCCACACCGGCCTCCCGCACACGCAGTGCCACGCTGCCACGCTGCAGCTGGAAGATCATGTGCTCGTCGTCCAGCCGAACCACCTCTACTTCCGTGCGGCTGTGCAGCCGCAACGTGGTTGACCCCACCTGCAATTCAGCGCGGCCCACCGGCCCGGTAGAGATGCGGTCGCCTTCGATCAGCGGCAGATTCGGCTCGGCCTGTGTCCATTCCCTGGCTGCCGCGTCGAAGCTGTAAACCTGGCCCTGCACCGCAGCCACGCGGCCTACGCGTCCAGGCGGATCAGCCTGGGCCCAGGCAGGCGCCGCAAGCCAGCCCAGGCTCAGGCCAACGAGCAAAACGAAGAAAGCCAAAGGCGTGCGGTGTGTCTTCATGCTTCCTCAACGTGTCAAGGCAGGAACCCGGCTGACGCAGCGGACGGTAAATTCGTGTTCCCTTGCGCCCTTCAGTCGTCGGCTTCCGGGTCGAGTTCTGGAAACAGCACGCTGGTGTAGCCCAGCTGAGTGAGGTCGGACATGCGTGTGGGATACAGCCGCCCGACCAGATGGTCGCACTCGTGCTGCACCACGCGGGCATGAAAACCGTCGGCTTCGCGCTCGATGGCCACACCTCGCGTATCGAAACCGCTGTAGCGGATGAGTTCGTGGCGCGGCACCCTGCCGCGCAGGCCAGGCACGCTCAGACAGCCTTCCCAGCCTTCGACGATGGTGTCTGACAGCGGCGTGATGACGGGGTTGATGAGCACGGTGGGCGGCACCGGCGGTGCGTCGGGGTAACGCACGTTGTTGGTGTAGCCGAAGATCACCAGCTGCAGGTCCACACCGATCTGCGGCGCGGCCAGACCGGCGCCATTGGCAGCCGCCATGGTCTCGAACATGTCGGCAATCAGCGCGTGCAGCTCAGGCGTGTCGAACTGCTGCACGGGCTGCGCCACGCGCAGCAGGCGGGGGTCGCCCATTTTCAGAATTTCGTGGATGGCCATGGTTGGTTTCCTGGGAATCGGGGTTAGTTCGAGGTTTCGCCAAGTAGCGCCTGCAGACCAGCTTCGTCCAGCACCGGCACGCCCAGGTCTTGCGCTTTGGCCAGTTTGCTGCCGGCTTCAGCGCCGGCGACGAGGAAATCGGTCTTTTTGGATACCGATCCTGCCACTTTGCCGCCAGCGGCTTCAACCAGGGCCTTGGCCTCGTCGCGCGACAGCGTGGGCAGCGTGCCGGTGAGCACCAGCGTTTTGCCCAGCAGCGGCTGCGGGCCCAGCGCGGCTTGTTGTTCTGGCCAGTGGATACCTGCCGCGCGCAACTGTTCTGCCACCTCGCGGTTGTGGGCTTGGTCGAAGAAAGTGCGTATCGCCTGGGCGACGACGGGGCCCACGTCGTTCACCTGCAGCAGCTCATCCGTGCTGGCGTCCATCACCCGGTCCAGGCTGCCGAAATGTCGTGCCAGGTCGCGCGCGGTGCTTTCGCCCACCTGGCGGATGCCCAGGGCGTAGATGAAGCGTGACAGCGTGGTCGCCTTGCTCTTTTCCAGCGCAGCCGCCAAGTTGGCGGCGCTCTTGTCAGCCATGCGTTCCAGGGCACTGAGTTTGGCCACGCCCAGCGTGTACAGCTCAGGCAGGGTACGCACCAGGCCAGCATCCACCAGTTGATCGGCCAGTCTGTCGCCCAGCCCTTCGATGTCCATGGCGCGCCGCCCGGCAAAGTGCAGCAGCGCCTGCTTGCGCTGCGCCGGGCAAAACAGACCGCCGCTGCAGCGGTGGTCCATGCCGCCGCGTTCGCGCACGACCGTACTGGCGCACACCGGGCAAGTGCGGGGCATGCGGAAGTTAGACACATAGCTGGCACGCGGCCCCGGCACCCGGCCCACCACTTCGGGGATCACGTCGCCAGCGCGGCGCACGATGACCGTGTCGCCCACACGCACGCCCTTGCGCCGCAGCTCAAAACTGTTGTGCAGCGTCGCATTGCTGACCGTGGTGCCGCCCACGAACACCGGCTCCAGCTTGGCCACAGGCGTCAACTTGCCGGTGCGGCCGACCTGAATCTCGATGCCGCGCAGCAGCGTCATCTGCTCTTGTGCCGCGTACTTGTGCGCCACGGCCCAGCGCGGCTCTCGCGTCTTGAAGCCGAGCTGTCTCTGCAGCGCCAGGCTGTTGACTTTGTAGACGATGCCGTCGATGTCGAAAGGCAGGGCGTCACGCTTGGCCTGCATATCGGCGTGAAACTGCACCAGGCCTGCGGCGCCCTGCACGACGCGGCGGTCGCCGGAAACGGGCAAGCCCCAGGCTGCCAGCAGGTCCAGCAAACCAGCGTGGGTGCTGGGTGAGGCGCCGTCCGCCCAGCCCTGCACTTCGCCCAGGCCATAGGCGAAGAACGACAGCGGCCTTTGCGCCACGACGGCCGGGTCCAGCTGGCGCACAGCGCCTGCTGCGGTGTTGCGCGGGTTAATGTAGGTCTTCTCGCCTTTGTCGCGCTGGCGCTCGTTCAGCACCTCGAAATCGTCGCGGCGCATGTAGACCTCCCCGCGCACTTCCAGCACGGCGGGCCAATCGCGGCGCTTCAGACGCAGCGGTATCTGGCCGATGGTGCGCACGTTCTGCGTCACGTCTTCGCCGGTTTCGCCGTCGCCGCGCGTGGCGGCTTGAACCAGTCCGCCGGCTTCATATCGCAGGTTGATGGCCAGGCCATCGAACTTCAGTTCAGCTGCGTATTCCACCGGCGGCGCGTCAGCCAACAAGTCCAGTTCGCGCCGCACGCGGGCATCAAAGGCTACAGCGCCGGCAGCGGTGGTGTCGGTCTCGGTCTGGATCGACAACATGGGCAAGGCATGGCGCACCTGCTGCAGGCCGTCGAGTACGCGGCCCAGAACGCGCTGCGTGGGCGAATCGGCAGTCAGCAGTTCCGGGTGCGCCGCTTCCAGCGCCTGCAGCTGCTGGAACAGGCGGTCGTATTCGGCATCGGGCAGTTCGGGTGCGTCCAGCACGTAATACAAATGGGCATGGTCGTGCAGCTGCTGGCGCAGGGCGGCAGCCTGGATTGCAAAGTCTGTCTGAGCCATGCAGCAATTGTCTGCGAGGCGCGGCAAGGCCGCATCAAAGCGCGTAAGGTTCAGGCCCGCATCCGTCACAAGTCTCCTTCATGGCCTTCGATTTCGACCTTCTCGTTCTGGGCGCCGGTTCTGGCGGCGTTGCAGCCTCCCGCCGCGCAGCGCTGCACGGCGCGCGCGTAGCCATCGTGGAGGGCAGCCGCGTGGGCGGCACCTGCGTCATCCGCGGTTGCGTACCGAAAAAGCTGCTGATGTACGCAGCGCAGTTGGGCGAAGGCTTCGAGCAAGCGCGTGGCTACGGCTTCGAGGTAGGCGACAACCCCTTCCACATGTCGCGCTGGGCTGGCACCAAGGCCACCGAGATCGACCGCCTGGAAGGCATCTACCGCAAGATGCTGGACGGCAGCCAGGTCGAGCTGATCGAAGGCTGGGCGCGCATCACCGGCCCGAACACGGTGCAGGTGGGTGAACGCCAGATCACCACCCGGCACCTGCTGGTGGCCACCGGCGGCAGCACGGTGCGCGACGCCATTCCGGGCATCGAGACCTGCGCCACATCAGACGACTTGCTGGACCTGCAGAGCCTGCCAGATGAGGTGGCCATCATCGGCAGCGGTTTCATCGCCGTTGAATTTGCCAGCATGCTGGCGCGGCTGGGACCGAAGGTGTCTCTTTACTACCGCAGCGACCTGCCCTTGCGCGGCTTCGACACCATGCTGCGCACCGCTGCGGCCACCGCGCTGCAGGCTGCCGGCATCGAACTGCACCCTGGCGTGGTGCCTACCCGCATTCAGCGCACGGATGACTGCTACGTGCTGGAGCTGGGCGCAGAGCGCATCCGCAGCTTTCCCTGGGTGCTGAACGCCACGGGCCGGCGGCCCAACACCCAAGGTCTCGGTCTGGAAACGCTAGGTGTGGAAGTAGACGCTGCTGGCGCGGTGCCGGTGAACGACGACCACGACACGCCTGTGGCGGGCGTGTACGCCATTGGCGACGTCACCAACCGCGTCAACCTGACACCCGTGGCCATCGCCCAGGGCCGTGGCGTGGCCGACAGGCTGTTCGGCCAGGGTGCGCGGCAGATGAACTGGAACCAGCTGGCCAGCGCGGTGTTCATGATGCCGCCCATCGGCAGCGTGGGCCCCAGCGAAGCGCAGGCCCTGGCCGCTGGCCACCGGCTGAAGGTGTTCGAGACCGACTTCAGGCCGATGAAGCAGGCCTTCATCGGCGGCACCGAGCGCGCCCACCTGAAGCTGCTGGTAGACGCCGATACCGACCGTGTGCTGGCCGTGCACATGCTGGGCGCTGACGCGCCCGAGATTGTGCAAAGCCTGGCCGTGGCCTTGACCGCGGGTGCGACCAAGGCCGACTTCGACAACACCGTGGCCGTGCACCCCACGGCAGCCGAGGAATTCGTGCTGCTGCGTGAGGTGTCGCGCGAAGTTTCGCCAGAAGCGCCGCTCTAGTTCACGAAATTAGCGCACGAAGCTGTAAGTGGCAGCCAACACGAACTTGTCGGCACCTACAGCTTTCGAGGCTTCACCCAAGCTTCCGTCGTTGGGCTTTTCCAGCAACGCGCCTACCGTGTTGATGCCCTTGGCGTAGAGCTTCACACGCGCGATGCCGCGGCTGTCGCTGCGGTAGCGCACGGCCTTCTCAGCCGGCAGCACGTCTTCCAGATTGCTCACTTCCAGTTCGACGTCAGCGGCGGGTTGGCCTTTGAACAGCACCAGCACTTCCAGCAGCTCGCCATCTTTCACTGCGGCCGGATGGCGCTGCGGCACCAGTTCAAGCAGGTGGCCCACGGTGCGCTTGAAGACCACCGTGTCATCGGCAGGCGCCACCAGAGCCTTGGCGAACTTCAGGTTGTTGGTGACCAGTGCAGCCTCGGGCAGCATCACGCGCGTGGTGTTGCGTGCCACCGCCCTGGCCCCAGCGGCAGCGGGCATGCGCGCCCACAAACCGTTGTCGTAGCGCGCGGCCACCAGCAGGGGCTGTCGGCCTGAAGGTGTGGACAGCAACAGGTCCATGCGGCGCGGCTTCAGGCTGGCCCGCATGTCCTCAGGCGCGTCGTTGCCGCGCATCACCAGCAGGTCCACCAGCTTGCCGTCTTGCACGGGCTGCCAGTCCTGTGCGTGGCCGTAGCGCACGGCAATGCCGTCGCGTTGCGGTTCGAGCACGATGTCGTGCGCTTGCGCGGCGCTGGCAATGAAGGCGGCCAGGCCGGCAGTCAAGAAGAGATGTTGAAAACTGTTTTTCATGGTGGCTCCAAAGCTGAGAGTTAGTGTTCAAAAGTCGGCTTGCAGGCCGACCTGGAAAGCGCGCGGCGCCGCTGGCGCCACGAGTTCTTGCCCGCCGATGACGAAGGCATTGCTGGCGTAGACGCGGTCTGCGGCGTTGCTGATGCGGGCATAGGCGCGCCACCGGCTGGTTGCCGACAAGCCGCCCTGGCCTGCGTACTGCACCCCCACATCCACCGTGCTGTAGCCACCGAAGAACAACGTGTTGGTGGCATTCACCGCGCTGTCGCTGGCGCGTTGCCATTCCAGGCTGGCACCGAAGCCTTGCGCTGGTCGCCAGGCCAGGCTGACGCGCTCGGTGCGCCGCGGCACACCGGTCAGTTGCTTGCCCACCAGGGCTGCATTGGCATTGGTTTCGACCGCGGCGTTCATGCGGTTGGCGACCAGGCCGATTTCGACATGATCCATCGGCGTCAGCATCAGCGACAGTTCGGTGCCGCGGCGCAGCGTGCTGCCGAAGTTCTCGAAGACACCCGGCGACACGGTGCGTACTTCGTTGCTGCTGGTGATGCGGTAGGCCACGATATCGGCGCGCAGCCAGGACGACTTGTAGCCTGCGCCCAGCTCCGTCTGGCGGAACACCGTGGGCTGCAGCCCCGCGCCGCCTGTCGCGAACTTGGCCACGTTCGGCGGCAGCGCGAAGCCTTCGGCGCGGCTGGCGCGCAATTCCACGCCGGGCGCGACCGTGGAAACCACGCCGATCTTGGGCGTGGTGCGGCTCACCGTGTTCAAGCTGTCGCAGGGGTCCGCGCCGGTCTCGGGGCCGTTTCGTTCGCAGCCGCCAGTAAATCGGTCGTAGCGCAAGCCCAGCGTGGGGCGCAGCCATGGCGCCACGCTCAAAGCCAGCTCGGTGAAGACAGAACCGCTGTTGAAGTCGTAGCGCCGGTCAAAACCGGCCGGGTTCACGCGCGCCCGCGCCTGGCTGCCTTCGAAGAACAGGTAGTCGGTGGACTCCCGGTAGGCCTCGGCGCCTGCCACCCAGTTCAGTTCCATGCCGGCCATGCTGCTGCGGCCATTCAGGCTGGCGCCTGCACCCGCCACGCTGCGGTCGTAGGTTTCCTCGCGCTGGCTCCAGGTGCTGGCGTTCAGCGGCCGGGTGAAGAAGCGCGTGTAGTCCTGGCGTGTGGCGTAGCCGAACGTCAGCAGCTTGATCTGCGGCGCCAGGGGCAGGCTGTAGTCGACACGGGCAGTGCCGAAGTTCTTGCTGCCGCCATCAGCCAACACGCGCGGGTCTTTGCTGTAGGGGTCGCCAGCGTCGAACTGCGAACGCAGCAGGTAGCTGGCCGAATCCCAATCGCTCTTGTGCCAGCGCGCAGAAAAAGACAAGGCGCCGGCTTGCGCCATGTCCAGCGTCCAGCGGCCAGACAAAGTACCGCGCGTGTATTTGGAAGCGGGCCGGAAGTCGCCGCTGCGATAGACCTGGGCTGCGCCGTTGAAGTCACCCGCACCCAGCTTGGTGCCTACCGCGGCTTGCAAGTCGCCGGTGGAGAACGAGCCCAGCGACGCGTCGGCTTCCAGATATCGCCCGTGCCGGCGCGTTTCGACCGCAATCAACCCGCCACGGTTGAAGTTGCCATACAGCGCCGAGACGGGCCCGCGGTAAACCTGGAAGCGTTCGATTTCCAGCGGCACGACAACGTTCAAGTCGGCATAGCCGTCTGAATGCGACATGGCCTCGTTCAGCGGAATGCCGTCGATGACCATGCCCAAGTCGCCGCCGTGCGCGCCACCGTTGAAGCCACGCACGGTAATGACGTTGACTACGCCGCCCAGGTTGTAGTTGCGTACCTCGACGCCAGGCACCTGGCGCACCAACTGTTCAGGTTGGTTGACGGCCGCCTCGCGTATCTGTTGTGCATCCATGACGGTGCTGGAATACGCCGCAGCGGCGTCGCGCAGGCCTTGGCCCTTGATTTCGACCTGCTGCGCTGGCGGGTTGCTGGTTCGCGCGCCGGCGGTGCCGGCCATGCCTGCGCAACAAGCCAACGCGGCATGTGCGCATGCGCTGCGCAGCCGCGGGCCAGGATGTGCATGTGCATGTGCATGTGCATGTGCATGTGGATGTTTCATGACGATGGATCTCGTTGGCTTTCGTTGGATTTCGTTGGCGCACGCAGGCGCCCGCGGCAGGCGCAGGTTCGCGGCTGCCGCTGACGAATTCGGTGGGTTCTTCGGGGGTGGGGTTGGCCTGGCGGCTAGGCGCGCGGCGGGCGCCGTGGCGGCGCGGTAGACCAGCTACGAAAGCGCGCTGCGGCGTCCCAAGGCCAAGCCACTGCGCTCAGGGCCATGGGCAGCATGTGCGAAGCGGCACTTGGGCTGGCCAGCAGCGGCAGCAAGCTGCCGCCGGCCTGGGTCTGTCCAGCGCCATCGTCAAGCTCCAGCGCCTGCACGCTGGTGTCGCCCAGCGCGTGGTGGTGGCGCTCCCCGCTTTCATTGCTGTGGACATGGCCATGGACATGGCCTGTGGCGTGCGCCCGGGCATGGCGGCCGGCCTGCACTTGCGCTCGCACCTGCCCCATCCACCATTCCAGCGCCTGCTGCACCACGCCCGCGCGATCGGGCAGTGCCTGGTGGCTGTGCAAGGGCCCCGCCGCCTGCCGCTGCGCCATGCTGAAGCCCAGCCAGGGCAGCAGGGCGATCAAGGCCCAGCAAAGCCAGTGACGGAGTGCAAACGCTGGGCGGGGTGGCATACGGCGAGGTCTCTTCGTCCGGTAAAGCGGCTTTGGCTTCTACGGCTGCGTAGCGGAACCGGATGTGACACGCCGTAACGCCTGCCCAGACTGCGCGTCGATCTCGGTCAAAGCCTGCAGCAACGGCTGCGCCGCTGGCGCGTCTGCCTGCGCCAGTGCGTGTGCCATGCGTTGCAGCGGTTCACGCGCAGGGCGAAAGTCGGGGCTGATGCGCAACACGGCCAGCAGCGGGCCCTGCACCTGCGCCAGCATCTGCCGCACGTCGGCCACCGGCTGTACGCCCCGCCCGGCAGTGATGAAGCTGTCGCGCGCTGCCCAGTAGGCTGCCAGGCGTGGCGGCCAGGCGGTCTCGGTGCCCGCGTCTACCAGTTCCTGCGCGTCGGCTCCCAACGCTGCCAACAACGACTGCAGCCGATCGGCGGGCAACGAATCGGGCGCATAAGTAATGCGCGGCGCGCTGTAAGCCACCACGGGCCGGTCGTCGGTGTTCAGCGGCGCATTGCCTGCGAAATGCCGCAGCGCTTCAGGCCCGGCGATGAAGCTGCCCAGCACGGCGAAATCATCGCCCAGTGCAAACCGGTCCCAAGGCAATGGCGCTGCCGCCAGCCTTTGCCGCAGCGCCTGCAGGTCCACGCGTGCCACGCCGGGTTGGGCGATGAAACCCACCACGGGTGTCTGCAGGCTGTTGGTGGCCAGCACGGCGCGACCTTCTGGATACACGGCCATGAACGACTGCACCACGCTGCGCAGGCTGTCCAGGTCGATCTGGTGCAGCGGCATCCACTGGCAAAACAGCCCGCCAGGCAACAGCCGCGCACGCACGGCAGCGAAGTGCTCCAGGGTGTAGAGCAAAGCCGAGCCGCTGCGCGCGGGGTGAAAGTTGTCGCTGACGATGAGGTCGTAGCCCGGACCGGCGGCCTTCACGAAGCGCCGCGCGTCGGCCGCCACCAAGCGCGGCTTGGGCGCATCTGCGGCTGCGAACCAGGCTGACGCTTCGATGACTTCTGGCAGCAGTTCAGCCGCGTCCACTTGCAAGCCGGGGTAAGCCGCAGCGGCAGAGGCCGTGACGCCGGTGCCCAAGCCCAGAAACAAGGCGCGCTGCGGAGCCGCGTGCAGCAGCAGCGGCAGCAGGGCCTGGCGCGCATCGGCCAGCAGGCTGGCGCTGCTGCCTTCTTGCTGACGGTTGTTGATGCGCAGGCGGGCCACACCGTCAGCGTCGGCCACCACGCTGACGGAGGCCATGGCACCTTCGCGGTAGCTCAGCAGGCTGCTGCCTTCAGGCTGCTCGATGAACACCAGCGCTGGGGCCAGCACGGCGGCGGTGGCCAGTGCTGCCCAGCCCACGGCCACAGCAGGCCAGCGCTTCAGCTGCCAGGAAGCCAGAAGCAGGTAGCCCGCCAGCAGGATCATCAAACCGCCTTTGGCCCCCAGCGCCGGCAGCAACCACAAGCCCACCAGCGGCGGTGCGGCAGCAGCCCCCAGCGTGTTGGCACCGAAGGCCAGCCCCAGGCTGATACCGGCCTGCCGCGCCTGCGTGGCCAGGTGGCTGAAGAGCGCACCCATGGCCACGGTGGGCAGCGCAAAGGCCAGCCATGCCGGCAACACTTCGCCCAGCAAGGCCGCTGCGAAGCCGCTTTGCGGGCCCAGCCCTACAGCCGGCAAGTCGCGCAGCCCTTCCGCTGCCCACAGACTGGCGGCGCCCAGGGCGCAAGCGCCGGCCACAGCCATGACCAGCCGATGGCGCATCGTCTCAGGTGCCTTGGCCGCCGACGCCCAGCGTGCGTAACCCGCCGCGCCAGCCGCAGTACCCAGCAGGTAGATGGCCAGCAGCAATGCGTAGGTGTAGACCGTGTTTTCGCTGACCTGGCTGAGCACACGCACCACCAGCACCTCATAGCCGATGCCCAGCCAGCCAGTGGCGGCCAGCCAAACCAGCGCTGGCCAACGCGGTGCAGCGCGGTGTGGGGCGTGGCGTGATGCTGCAGTTTCAGCCCCAGGCAGCGCCTGCTGTCTGGCCAACACCAGCGCCAGGCCTGCACACAGCACATTCAACCCAGCGCACAGCGCAGCCGTTCGCATCAAGCCCAGATTCGGCACCATCCAGAAAGCCGTCACCAGCACACCCAGCATCGCGCCCAGCGTGTTGCTGGCATACACGGCAGCAATGGCAGACGCAGTGCGGGCGGGCACGCCCGCCAGCACGCCCGCCAGCACGCGCTCCATTGCCGGCAGCGTGGCGCCCATGGCTGCCGTGGCGGGTAGCAGCAGCAAGAAGCTGCCGATGAAGGCCACAGCGGCATGCCACAACGGCGCTGGCTCAGCGCCGATCAAAGCCAGCAAAGCATCGCTGATGGGCGCCATGGCCAGCGCCAGCACCAGGCACCAGGCCGCGATGACGAGTTCGCAAACCGCATACCAGCGCGCCGGGTGCGGGCTGGCCTGAACATGCCGGCCCAACACGACAGCACCCACACCCAGGCCGCCGAAAAACGCCGTGATCACTGCCAACACGGCTGCCGCCTCATGGCCCAGCCACAGCGACATTTGCTGCGTCCACACGATCTGGTAACCCAGCCCGGCGAAGCCGGAGGCCACCATCAGCAGCAGCAAATATCTAGCCACCGAAACTGATGACGTAACCCCAGGAGTCCAGACGCGTGGGGATGGCGTTGAAGGCCAGGCTGATGCGGCGTTCGCCCGGGTTGGGTGGCACGGCATGCATCAGGTAGCTGGGAAACAGCACCATGTCGCCCGGCGCGGGTGCAGGGCTGATCCACTTGTCGGCGCTGTAAGGCGTGGGCTTGACCTGCTGGTGGTCGTTGCGAAAGATGAAGTCGGTGCCACCAGGGGATTTCATGAACACGGTTTGCGCTTCGGGATGCGTGGGCGTGAGATAGACGACGCCAGAAATGAAACTGTTGGCGTGGTTGTGCATGGCTTGCCGGCCACCGGTATCCAACAGATTGACCCACATTTCTTTCACCGACCAGCCCAGGGGCTCACCGAACATCAGCTCGCCCATGGCCACCAGCTTGGGGGTGATGAGCCCGGCCGCCTGAGCAAAGAGCGGGCTCTCGGTGGGCTGCAGCATGCGCGTATGCGACAGATTCGGTGAAGCGTTGTTTTCACGGTCGGCATGGGAACTGAAATGCGCCACCAGTTGTGTGACCAATGCCAAAGGCAAAACGCCCTTGGCGCGAAGCAAGGGCGTTGGGAAGATGTCGATGACTTCGTCGTTCATCGACCCATTCTGGTCGCTGGGCTCAGACAGCACTGCGGCGGCGCGCCAGCAGCCCGACCACACCCAGACCGGCCAGCAGCAGCGCCACGCTGCCCGGCTCAGGGACGGCCGTGATGCTGATATCGTCGAACAGCACATTGGGGTTGCCGCCGGCAAAGCTGACCGACAGGGCCGTTCCGGCAAACATCACGCTGGTCAGGTCGAAGCGGCAAAAGGGCGTGTCGGTGCAACCGATGGCCGCATTGCCGAACAGGCTGGCACTGGCCAGCAGCGTGCCCGTGCCGTTCATGCCTGAATAAATGCGCACGGCGTCCAGCACGCTGGCGCTGGACGAGTACTGGAATGTCAAGCCGTCGACGAAACCTGCCGCGACGTTCATGAAGGCGTTGTCGCCCAGAGCGAACAGGGCGGTGATGGGGCTCGGCGCGTTGGAGAAATACGGGCCCAGCGCGTCATTGGACAGGGCCACGGCATCAGCGCTGAACGAGACGCCGTAGTTGGTGCCCGACTGGCCCAGGCTGTCGGTGCCGCCGTTGTAGAAGTCCAGGATGGGGTTGACATAGCCTTCAGCGCCCTCGAAGTCGAGCGTGAAGGTTTGTGCCATGGCGGGGCTGGCAGTCAGTACGGCACCAGCCACGAGGGCGGACAAGGCGAAGGCTTTCATGGGGATCTCCTGCTGTCGGTTGAAGTGGGGTTGAAGCTGAATTCTTCCTCTGCAATAGTTTGGTTGGGCCTTGCGACAGTCTCATGACCTCCCCCCCCCTCATATCGGGTGGTCTGGCGGCCGCGCTTGACGGCGCGCCATGAGCCGCTGTCTTCAAACATTCATCTCCCGGGCTTACGGTCAAAGCTCGTCGGAACGCAATGGAGATGCAAGCATGAACGACCCTCGCCGCCGCAATGCGCTGAAAACCGGGCTGGCCCTGACCACTCTGCTCTGGCTGCCCCGCGCCCGGGCCTGTGAATTCCAGACTGGCACGCTCCGAGTGACACACCCCTGGACACGCGCATCGGGCCCGGGCGAAGACTGGGCCATGCTCGGCATGAGGCTGGACCAGGTCACCGAGGACGACCGCCTCGTGCTGGTGCAGACCCCCGTGGCGACATCGGCAGCGATCGGTGGCAAGGGCGCGCGACCTGACGTCAACCTGGCCATTGGTGCGGGCCAGGAGATCGAGCTTGGCCAAGGCGGTACCTACATTGAATTGCGCGGCCTGAAGCACCCGCTGCTGCCGGGGCGCGAGTACGAGCTGCTGCTCGGCTTCGAGAAAAGCGGCGTGTTCGACGCAACCGTCACCGTCGACTACGGGCGTTTTTTCTGACCCGGGAGCCGACCCCCGGTTCGCGGGGTCCACCCGGCTCGTCATCCAAGATTCACGGCGCGTCCGTAACGTCGTGAAGGCTGAAGGACATAGCCACCCGGCTGTCCGAAGTCCCTCCGAATTCCGAAATTCCGAAATTCCGAAATTCCGACCTTCCGACATTCCAACATCCCGCATTTCCGAGTTTCACAAACATTCCAGGAGAAGATTCAATGACCGCTCGCTTCAACAAGACACACATCGCGCTGGCATCCCTCGTGCTGATCGGCTCGACCACGGTGGCCAGTGCGCAAGGTCGCAGCGACAGCCGCGCCCCCGTGAAGACCCCCGGCAAGTACGTCGCCGGTGACTTCCACAACCACACCACCTGCACTGACGGCTCGACCTCGATACAGAGGCTCGTGCAGAAGTCCACCAGCACCACGCCCGACGCGCCCTGGGGACTGGACTGGTTCGTGCAAGCCGGCCATGGCGGCGGTGGCAACCGCAACTGCACCCTGGCCGAGGACGAGTCACTTGCAACGCCGGCCTACCCGCTGTCCTTCTCGCCCACCGGCGCCCTGCTCGGCCCCACCACCACCTGGCAGAACAACAATCCGTCCATCACGCCCAAAGGCGATGTCTCTGGCACGGCACCCAACCAGGGGATGTGGCACTGGCAAGTGGTGCAGGAATTCGCTTACCCACTGGTTGAATACTTGGCTGCGCGGCAAGACAAGCCGATGTTCATGGGCATCGAATCAGTCGTTGCTGGCCATGAGCACACCTCGATGGCTGTGATCACCGGCCAGATGCCGGCATCGGTCTACAACACGGCGCTGCCCACCAACCCGCCGTACAACGCACTGGGCAATGCCGACGCCCTGTCCAAGTGGGCCTATTGTTTCGACCGCGGCGTGGCCGACACGAGCCGTGGCAACACCACGGCGAACAGCGGCATCGGCAACAACTGGGAATGCTCGGTGCCGGGCAGCTTGAATCAGGCCGATCCCAGCTGGAGCCAACTTGCCGCCAAGCTGGTGCCCGCCGGCGGTGCCGGCACTGGCGACCGTGGTCACAACAAGACCGTCGAGGCCGTCAAGTGGATGGCCGCTTATCACCCGAACGGCAGCTACTACGTGCCCGCCCACCTGGAACGGGCCGGGCCGTTCAACCCGGACGGCAACAACGGCTTCAACGTCGAACACCTTCGCAACTTCAACAACGCCGGCCCGCGCATCGCTTTCGGCTTCGAAAG
>JBBQXN010000009.1:0-68532 GCA_038209585.1 Burkholderiales bacterium | reverse complement strand
AGCTGGGCAGGAATGTTGGGCAGGTTCAGCGCGATGCGGTCGCCGGCCTTCAGGCCCAGCTGCTGGAGTGCAAGTGCGCACTTGGCGGTTTCCAGCAGCAGGGTCTTGCGCGAGATGCGCTGCGCGTCCACTGGCGCGCCGCGGCCGTTGTCGTGCGACATGTCCCAGCGATCGCCCTCGAACAGAAAGGCGGCTTCAGCGCCGAAGCCGGCCAGCACATGGCGGTCCACTTCGTTGAAGCACGCGTTCGTCATGCCGCCTTCAAACCACTTCCAGTTCGGTGGGTCGTCGGCGTTGAAGGCGCGTTGCCAGGGCTCGAAGGCCGCGCCCAGGTCGGCTTTGACGGCAGCGCCGGTCTCGGCGTCCCAGCCGGTCCAGCGCTTGCTGGCGTCGTCGTAGCTGAGCCAGGCGCCGGCAGGGCTCACGCCGTTTGCTCCAGCCGCGTCCTTCACCAGCCAGTGAATCTGCCGCTTGGCGATGTCGCCGTGGAACAGGCCGGGGTCGGCCAGGGCTGCAGCGCGCTGACGCTCCCAGTCGGCGCGGCTGCGCAGGGGGTTGACCTGCGCCGTGGGCGTCTGCAGGCGCTGCTTCTGGGGGGTGGCGATCTCATTCATCCCTGTTGTCCTTTTGGTGTCTTCGGCCGCGTCATGACTGGCGTGGTGAGAGAGGTGACTAGCGGCGTGGCATCAGCACTGAATAGTCGAGGTCGAGTACCACCGTCGGGTCAGCCACCGCAGGGTCGTGCCCGGGGAAGTCGGCGCAAGCGCGGTCTTTCGTGGCCACCGTGCGCACGCGCAGAGCGCCGATGTCGCTGCGGCCCGGCAGGGCATCGCGCGACAGCACTTCGGACCAGCAGTAGATCGTGTCGCCGGCAAAACTGGGCGCGGCATGTCGCCCGCCATGGATGGCGGCGATGGAAAGCGCATTGGCGAGACCGTTGAACGACAGCGCGCGCGCCAGGCTGATGATGTGCCCGCCATAGACGATGCGCTTGCCGAAGCGGCCTTCGCGTTCGACATGCTGGTTGAAGTGGACCTTGGCGGTGTTCTGGTAGAGCTTGGTGGCCAGCATGTGTTCGGCCTCTTCTATCGTCATGCCGTCGACATGGTCGATGCGTTCGCCGACTTCGTAGTCGTCCCACAAGAATTCGCTGCCTGAGCGCGAGGTGTCGTATGCGCCGGGTTGCAGGCTGAAGGGGCAATGCAGTTCAGCCACAGAGACCGATTCCGGCAGCGTGGGAACGACAGCCTCAGGTGCCGGCAGCTCTTGGTCGCGCTTCCTCACCATCACCCAGCGGCGAAAGTCCAGCACCATCTCGCCGCGCTGGTTCAGGCCGGTGGAATGCACGTAGACCACGCCCGTCTTGCCGTCCTTGTTCTGGCGCAGGCCGATGACACGTGAATCGCTGACCACCGTGTCGCCAGCAAACAGTGGCACGCCGAAGCGGCAGCCGGCATAGCCCAGGTTGGCAATGGCATTCAGCGACACATCGGCCACCGTGCGGCCGAACACCAGGTGGAAGGCCAGCATCGAATCGACTGGCGCGCCGGCCAGGCCCAGCGTACGTGCGAACGGGTCAGACGAGTTGACCGCAAAGCGCGACCCGAACAGCGCCTGATACACCGCCACATCACCGGCAGTGACCGTGCGCGGCGGCGAATGCACCAGGTGCTGGCCGAGCTGAAAGTCCTCGAAGAAGTTGCCTGGCCGGGTCTTCGTCGTCATCAGCGCACCTCGGGCTCGAAGCCATACGCCTGCGCCAGCGCCACGTCCTTGCGCGCCACCAGGCGCGCCAGATCCACCATCACCTTGGCCTGCTTCCAGGTGGCGTCGTCCTGCATCTTGCCGTCGATGGTGGCCACGCCGGTGCCGTCGGGCATGGCGTCCAGGATGCGCTTGGCGAACAGCACCTCTTTCACGTCGGGGCTGAACACGCGCTTGGCGATGGCGATCTGGTTCGGCGCCAGCGACCAGGCGCCCGCGCAACCCATGATGAACGCATTACGAAATTGAGCCTCGCAGCCGGCTTCGTCTTTCAGGTCGCCGAACGGGCCGTAGAAAGCGCGGATGCCGCTGGCAGCGCAGGCGTCGATCATCCGCGCCAGCGTGTAGTGCCACAGGTCTTGTTGCGCGAAGCTGCGGTGGCTGCTGCCTTCTTCGGGGTCGGCCAACACGCCGTAGAACGGATGACCGCCACCCACGCGCGTGGTCTTCATGCCGCGTGAGGCCGCCAGGTCGGCCGGGCCCAGGCTCAGGCCGTGCATGCGCGGGCTGGCGCGCACGATCTCGTTCACGTTCTTTACGCCTTCGGCGGTTTCCAGCAGCGCATGGATGAGGATGGGTTTCGTGATGCCGTGACGCGCTTCCAGCAGCGCCAGGTACTGGTCGACGAAGTGGATGTCCCAGGGCCCTTCGACCTTGGGGATCATCACCGCGTCCAGCCGGTTGCCGACACCGGCCACGATCTGCGCCAGGTCGTCCAGGATCCAGGGGCTGTTTAGGCAATTCACCCGCACCCACAAGCCCGTGTCACCCAGGTCGCTATTGCGCACGCCGTCGATGAAGCCCTGGCGCGCCGCTTCTTTGGAATCAATCGGAATGGCGTCTTCCAGGTTGCCGCACAGCACGTCGGCATGGCGCGCCGTTTCGCTCAATCGGGCGCGGATCTTCTCGATGTGCGGCGGGAAGAAATGCACCACGCGTTCGGGGCGCACGGGCAGTTCGCGCAGCGGTGCCGGTGCACCGATGGCCAGGGGCTTGTAAAAGTTGTTGGGCAATTTCATGCGGGGCTTTCTTGGAAGGAATTTCAGGCTGCCGGGCCGGCAATCACGCCGTCGTCGTGCAGCAGGCCGACCTGCGCCGACGACAGGCCCAGTACTTCGAGCAGGACCTCGTCGGTGTGCTGGCCCAGGATGGGCGCCGGTGCTGCAGGCAGGCGCGGCACGGCGCTGAAATCCAGCGGGCAGGCGGGCGCCAGATAGGTGCCGATGCCGGGCTGTTCCAGCATCGAGAACATGGGGTGCACTGTAGACAGGTCGGCGTCTTGCGCCAGCGCCTGGCGCACCGTTCGGTAGGGGCCCCAGGTGACGCGGTGAGCGTTGAGGATTTCCGTCAGCTCGGCCATCGTGCGTGCCGCAAACCAGGGCTCGAACAGCGCTGCCAGCGCGTCGCGCGACTGGAAACGGTGTCCTTCGTCGGCCATGTTCACGTCCAGCCGGGCGCCCAGCGCCGAGACGGCCTCAGACATGCCGGTGGCCTTCAGCAGGCAGCCCCACTGCATATCGGTCAGGCCCACCACCATGGCGCGTTCGCCATCGCGGGTGACGAAGTCGCGGCCGAAAGCGCCGTACAGGTGGTTGCCGTAACGCGGCCGGTCCACATCGTTGACCTGCACCTCGGCCAGCATGCCCAGGTTGCCCAGCATCGCCAGGCCCACGTCTTTCAGCGCCAGGGTGACGAGCTGGCCCGCGCCATGGCGGTCACGGTGGCGCAGCGCGGCGAGCAGGGCGGTGCAGATCATCTGCCCGGCAATCGCATCCCAGGCCGGGAACACATGGTTGGCTGGCGTGTTGCTGTCAGCGGGGCCCGTGAGCGAAGGGAAACCCAGCTGCGGGTTGACGGTGTAGTCCACTTCCGACCCGCCATCGCGCCGCCCCAGCAGATTGACCATCACCAGGTCTGACCGCTGCGCAGACAGCTTGTCATAGGCCAGCCAGCCTTTGGCCGGAAAGTTGGTGCTGAACAAACCCGCGTCGGCGCCCGGCGCGCAGATGATCTGCGTCAGCAGTTCCTGCCCGCGCGGCTGGCGTATATCGACCGCGATCGAGCGCTTCCCCTTGTTCAGACCCGCCCAGAACAACGAGCGCCCCTGTGCGGTCACGGGCCAGCGGCCGTGGTCCAGGCCGCCGCCGATGGGGTCGAAGCGAATCACGTCGGCGCCCAGCTGCGCCAGCGTCATGCCGCCCAGCGGTGCCGCGACGAAGGCCGAGCCTTCGACCACACGCAAACCTTGAAGAATGCCTTTCACGCGTTTTCCTTCAAATGACGCTCTTGGCGCGCAGCGCGTCGATCTCTGTGTCGCTCAGACCCAGCAGTTCGCGCAGGATTTCGCTGCTGTGCTCGCCCAGCTTCGGGCCCAGCGTGCGGATGCTGCCCGGCGTTTCCGACAGGCGCGGCACAGGGGCCGGCACGATGATCTGCTCGCCGGTGTCGGGGGCGTCCATGGCCACCAGGTTGCGCCGGGCATGGAACTGGCGGTCGCCGAAGATGTCGGCGATGTTGTTCAGCGGGCCGGCCGGGGTGTCGGTGGCATAGCAGCGTTCGAGCACTTCTTCGCGGGTGAGCGCACCGCACCAGTCGCGTACGATTTCGTTGACATCGTGGCGGTGCGCCAGCCGCGTCTTCTGGTCGCCATAGGTGTCGGCAGTGGCCAGTTCAGGCCGGCCCATGGCCTTGGCCAGGCGCTCGAAGAGCATGTCGGTGGCGCAGCTGATGGCCACCCACTTGCCGTCCTTGGTGGAAAAGTGCCCGTGCGGTACGGCGAAGTCGTTGTGCGACGAACCGGCGCGTTCGCGTACGGCGCCGTACATCGCAAACGCCGGTGCCAGCTCTTCAGTGCAGCGGAACACCGATTCGTACAGCGCCGCGTCGATGTACTGGCCCTCTCCCGTCAGGTCTCGGTGGCGCAGCGCCAGCAACACGCCCAGGCAGCCGTACAGGCCTGTCATGTAGTCGCCCAGCGTGGTCGATCCTGGCGTCATCGGCGTGCCCTTGGGCATGCCCGCCAGGTAGGCCAGGCCGCCTACGGCATGCGCCACACGCGCGAAACCGGGGCGGTCTTTGTAGGGTCCGGTCTGGCCGTAGCCGGTGACGCGCAGCATCACCAGCTTGGGGTTGATCTTCTTCAGCACCTCCCAGCCCAAGCCCCATTTTTCAAGCGTGCCGGTGCGGAAGTTCTCGCACACCACATCGCTTTGCGCCACCAGGCCCTTGAAGATTTCTGCGCCTTCTTTCTGCCGCAGGTCCAGCGTCAGCGAACGCTTGTTGCGGCCTTCGCTCAT
The DNA here is from genome assembly GCA_038209585.1 of Burkholderiales bacterium. GTDB lineage: Bacteria > Pseudomonadota > Gammaproteobacteria > Burkholderiales > Burkholderiaceae_C > Rubrivivax. Next base: position 63,472 of record JBBQXN010000009.1, on the reverse strand, counting down.
CCAGGTCAGCGTGTCGCCGCGCGCTGAAGGCGTACCGAAGCGGCGCAAGGCATCGCCGCCGTCGGGGTGTTCGACTTTCAGCACGTCGGCGCCGAATTCACCCAGCACCGTGGCGCAAAAAGGCGCGGCGATGACCGTGGCCATGTCGATGACGCGAATGCCTGCCAGCGGCAGCGGGGCTTTGTCGGGTTCCATGTGGCCGCCTTCCATCAGATGGTCTTCTGCTCGCGCAGCCGACGCAGTTCGTCGGCATGCAGGCCGAGCAGGCCTTGCAGCACCTCGGTGGTGGCGTTGCCCAGGGTGGGGCCCAGGTGGTTGATGCGCCCCGGCGTGGCCGACAGTTTGGGCACGACGCCGGGCACCACCACTTCGCCCAGCTCGTCTGCCGGTATGTGTGCCAGATTGCCGCGTGCCTGGAACTGCTCGTCAGCGAAGATGTCGGCGATCGAATTCACCTTGCCGGCCGGCACTTCTTCAGCCAGGCACTTGTCCAGCACGGTGGAGCGGTCCATCGACGCCACCCAGTCGCTGACCATGGCGTTGACGACGTCGCGCGCAGCCAACCGCTTGCGCTGCGGGCCGTACATCTCGGCTGATGCCAGTTCGGGCCGGCCCATGGCCACGGCCAGGCGCTCGAACATCTTGTCGGTGGTGCAGGCAATGGCGATCCACTTGTCGTTGCTGGTGCGGAAATGGCCATGCGGGCAGGCCACGAAGCTGCCCGAGCCTTCGCGTTCGCGCACCTTGCCGTGCAGGCCGTAGACGGCGGCCAGTTCTTCCAGCACGCGGAACACCGCTTCATAGATGCCGACATCGACGATCTGCCCGCGGCCCGTGGCTTGTGCATGGCGCAGCGCCACCAGCACGCCGATGGCGCCGAACAAGCTGGCGATGTAGTCGCCCAATGGCACGGTGCCCGGCAGCACAGGCGTCTCGCCGGGGTAGCCGGCCAGGTAATTCAGGCCGCCGAAGGCCTGCGCGATGTGCGCGAATCCGTGGCGGCGGCGGTAGGGGCCCGTCTGGCCATAGCCGGTGACGCGCAGCATCACCAGCTTGGGGTTGGCTTCACGCAGGGCTTCCCAGGTCAGGCCCCAGCTTTCCATGGTGCCGGGGCGAAAGTTCTCCACCAGAACGTCGGACTTGGCGATGAGCTTCAGGAACAGCGCCACACCTTCAGGCTGCAGCAGGTCGATGGTGACCGAGCGCTTGTTGCGGCTTTCGCTCAGCCATTTCAGCGTGGCGTCGGGGCGCGCGGTGGCCGTGCCGAAACGGCGCATCGGGTCGCCGCCGTCCGGGTGTTCGACCTTGATCACGTCGGCGCCGAATTCGCCCATCACCGCAGCGGCATAGGGACCGGCCAGGAAGTTGCCGACGTCCACCACGCGCACGCCAGTGAGCGGCTGCTGAGCGGGCGGCGAGGCGCTGTGTGAGGCGTTGGTCACGGTGTGAGGGCCGGGCAATGTCGAAGTTGCCTGGCGCGCTATTGCAGAGCGTTCAGGTTAGATTCGCTTCGCTTGTCAGCAGCCGGTGGAATCCCGCGCTTAACCCAAGAATTTCTGAAGCCAGCATAGGATTCGCTGATGAATGACGACTTTCAGGCCTGGATCGGCCGTACCGAAACCACCACCGATCCGCTGCCCTGGACGCAGGCCCAGGCCGCCCAAGCCATGCTCGACGACGCCGGCCCGGCGCTGGGCGAAGGCGACCCGCTGCCGGCGTTGTGGCACTGGTTCCACTTCCTGCCGCGCGTGCTGCAAGGCGGGCTTGACACGGATGGCCACCCACAGCGCGGCGGCTTCCTGCCCCCGATTCCTTACCCGCGCCGCATGTTTGCCGGTGCCAGGCTGCAGTGGCTGCGGCCACTCATCATTGGCAAACCGGCGCAGCGAGAGGCCCGCATCAGCAACGTGGTGTTGAAGTCCGGCAAAAGCGGATCTCTGGCCTTCGTCACCGTAGCCATCAGGTTTCTGCAGGATGGCCAGCTTTGCATTGAAGAAGAGCAGGACATCGTCTACCGCGACCCGGGTGCTCGCGTCAGCGCGCCAGCCCTTGCGGAATTGCCGCCGGTGCCCGCTGGCAGCTGGACGCGCACGCTGCAGCCCGACAGCCGCATGCTCTTCCGTTTCTCGGCGCTGACCTTCAACGCCCACCGCATCCACTACGACCGCGGCTACGCCAGCGAGGTTGAAGGCTACCCGGGCCTGGTGATCCATGGCCCGCTGACGGCGGTGTTGCTGGCACAGCTGGTGGCGCATTCCAGCGCAAGGCCCATGCGCAGCTTCAGTTTTCGCGGTGTGGCTCCGCTGTTCGACCTGGGCTCGGTACGGCTGGTCGGCACGCTTGCGGGCGATGACGTGGCGCTGCAGGCCCAGGGGCCTGACGGCGCGACGGCACTGCAGGCCACGGCGAAGCTGGGCTGAACTTCCCGCGCAGCCGCTCGCCCCGGATGCCTGTGGATGCATGGTGCAACTCAGTGCTTCGATGGCCCAGTTTCGCGGGCTCATGCTTTAAATGTTTTCCGGAGAATTTCTGAATGACTTTTGATCTGCATACCCTGCTGCGGCAGATGCCCAAGGCTGAACTGCACATCCATATCGAAGGCTCGCTGGAACCTGAACTCATCTTCGCGCTGGCCCAGCGCAACGGCGTGGCGCTGCCCTATGCCAGCGTCGAAGCCTTGCGCGCTGCCTATGCCTTCACTGATCTGCAAAGCTTTCTGGACATCTACTACGCGGGTGCCAGCGTGCTGCTGAACGAAGAAGACTTCCACGACATGGCCTGGGCCTATTTCCTGCGCGCCAAGGCCGACAACGTGGTGCATGCAGAGCTGTTCTTCGACCCGCAAACGCACACCGAGCGCGGCGTGCCCATGGCCACCGTCATCCAGGGCCTGAGGCGCGCCTGTGACCGCGCGCGTGACGAGCTGGGCATCAGCGGGGCCCTGATCCTGTGCTTCTTGCGCCACCTGAGCGAAGACGCGGCGATGCAGACCTTGGAAGAGGCGCTGCCGTACCGCACGCAGTTCATCGGCGTGGGCCTGGACAGCAGTGAACGCGGCCACCCGCCCGAGAAGTTTGCGCGCGTGTTTGCGCGCTGTGGCGAAATGGGCTTGCACCGCGTGGCCCATGCGGGCGAAGAAGGCCCGCCCGAATACATCTGGAACGCGCTGGACGTGCTGAAGGTGGAGCGCATCGACCACGGCGTGCGCTGTGTGGAAGACGGGGCACTGGTGCAGCGCCTGGCTCAAGAGCGGGTTCCTCTCACGGTGTGCCCGCTGTCCAACGTGAAGCTGTGCGTCTATGGAGAGATGAAAGACCACGCGTTGCCGGCGCTGCTGGCAGCTGGTCTGTGCGCCACCATCAACAGCGACGACCCGGCCTATTTCGGCGGCTACATGAACGACAACTTCATCGCCGCTTTCGACGCCCTGCCGCAGCTGGGCGCAGCCCAGGCCTACACACTGGCGCGCAACAGCTTCGAGGCCAGCTTCGCGCCAGCGCCTGACAAGGCGCGCTGGATGGCCGCGCTGGACGACTGTTTCAAGTCGTCCAGCGCGCTCAGCGCCTGATCTCGCGCCAGGAATTCTTCGCCGGGTCGATGACCGCGCCGGCGTTCACGCTGCGGCCATCCACATCGCCGCCTTCGAACAGGCGCGTGTTGAAACGCACGAACTGCCCGTCACGTGTCAGCACGCCTGTCAGCCCGGAGGCGTTCGAACTGCCCGACAGCAGGCTGGTAACGAAGCTGCTCTTGGGAAACTTGTCCGCCAAAAGCGCATCGACGACGAACAGGCGCGCGCTGGCCGAACAGTCGGACTTGCCCGTCCTGTTGCCGATCCAGGCCAGTGCGCCGTAGGCCAGTGCAGGCCGGTGGTTGACCTGCTCGCCGACAGGCAGGTCAAGGTACCAGCCGCGCTGCGTGCTCCAGTCCAGCGCCGGGCCGCTCAAGCTGCCACTGCCCGTGGTGTCCAGCACGCGGGGCACGAGCGAGTTGCGTGCGTTGGCCAGCGTGCTGCCATCTGCAACGGCATACATCGACTGCACGCTCACGCGGCCGAAATCGCTGATGTCCAGCAACCGACCCGTGCCGACGAAGACGATGCGCTTGCCCTTCGACGACAGCAACTCGGGCGCTGCCGTCACGGGCTGTACGCCGCCGCCTGCGTCTCGCAACTGGGCCACACGGTTCACGGCGCCAGCATCGGTGGCGTTCAGTGCCAGATCAAAGCGCCAGACATTGCCCAGGAGATCGCCGCCGTAGACATAGCGCACCGTCCCGTCGGCTTCGGCGAACGGTGACATCTGGGCCAGACCGGCTTCGCTGGTCAGGCTGCCATCAGGGGTCACGTATTCCTTCAGCACCTGGCCGGTGGTGGCGTTCAGTACCCACAGCCGGCCCTTGCCGTCAGCCGTGTTGTTGTAGCCCGAGGTGACCAGCACCACGCTGTTGCCGGATGGGGCACGCACGATGGCAGGCTTGCCCAGGGTCTGGCCCATCTTGGCGCTGGTGACGGCGTCGCTGGCCAGCGGGAACTCCCACAATGCCTTGGTGGCCAAGGTGGTTTCGTTCAAGCCGCGCGGCGCACTCACGTCCAGCGCAAAGTAGCCGCGCCCGGCGCTGCCCATGCCTGAGACCAGCAGACGTACGCCCGTTTCCGTGCGGCGCAGCACGGGCGTGCCGTCCAGCCGCGGACGGAAGAGGTAGTCGCGCGCGCTGATTCGTCCCATGTCGGTCAGCGCACGGCCAGGCACATAGGCCCAGAGTTCGTTGCCGGCGCCAGCGCCCTTCTTGATGTCAAAGGCGTGGAGCATGCCTTCGCCGGTGGCCAGATAAGCAACCTCGGTGTCGCGATCGATGGCCGGTTCGGCGTTGATCACCGCACCCATCAGGCTCTTGCGCACGCGGAAGGTAGCTGCTTCACCTGCGCGCGCACCGCGCAGGTAGGACATCAAGTTCGCGCTGTTGCCCCAGACGCCACCCGGGTTGACGGCGGCTTCCACCGCCGCGCCGCTGAATGGCGCACCGGCTGTGCCGTGGAAGGTGGCGATGACGCGCTCTGCCCAGGGCCGTGCGTTGAGCCTGGCGGCTGCGCTCCACAGCGCGGGGCCACTCATGGCTCCGCCCGTGGCGGTGTTGATGGCGATGGCCTGCAGATCGCCGGCCCAGCCGGCGGGGTCGTAAGTGGCGGCATAGCCGCGCTCGTCGCTGCGCGCCAGATTCACCGTGGTCACCGCCAGACCGCCTTGTGCACCCGTCTGCGACACGATGTCGTCCAGGCCCGCCCGGATGCTGGCTGCAGTCTGCTTGGGCGTGGTGGCCAGGTACATCTGGCCTCGGCCATTGAGGGTGGCGTGCCACAGGTCGTCAACCATCGTGGGCGTGTTGCCCACTGGCGTGGGCCAGACCGGGGCGACGACGAACGGGTCGGTGCTGCTGGGCCACACGGTGCCCCGCACGCCCAGGGTCAGGGCGTAGGTGTTGATGTGCAGGTCGGGGTTCTTGTCCGCGTCTGGTGCCGTGCTGGCACTGACGGGCAGCCTGCCTGCGGGCAGGGTGGGGTCAGAAGCACGCAGGCGGTTGGTGTAATAGGCCAGTGCCAGGTCGGCCAATGACCCTGCAGCGGTGGGCGCGTAGGGTGCCGTTGCCCCGTATTTGCTGGGGTCGTACGCTGGCACGCTGCTGCTGTCGGTGTTGGAAAAGCCATCGGTGACGATGAACATGCTGTTGCGCTGGCAGGCGTACTGCACGACGCTGGCATTGGCCTCGAACTCGTTTGCAATCTTCTGCACCGTGGCATGCGTGGGCGTACCCGCCTGCGTCATCGCGTTCAGATGGAAAATGCCTGCAGTTGACAGGCGGTTGTTGGCCGGCGTGGCAGCGTCAGCTTCCACCATGTTCAACACGGTCGCTGCATTGAAAGGCACCACGCCCATGCGCAGGCCGCTGGTCGTTTCCAGCACCTGGCCCATGGCGCCTGCCAGCATCAGCTTGCGCTTGCGGGAGTAGCTGAACCAGTTGGCGAAGTTTTGCAGTTCTGCCGCCGTGCTGCGGCCACTGGGGTAGCTGTTGCTGCCGCGGATTTCGTAGCGCTTGAGTGTGCCTGCGCCGTCGGGGCGCAGCACGCAGTCGTTGCCCACGGTGCAGGTTTCCGGGTGCCAGAAAGTGGCTGGAAAATAGGGAATCGACGCCCAGCAAGCCTGGCCAGGCGCCACCGTTTGGGGTGCCGTCAGATCGACTTGGGCTGCGCCTGTGCAGGTCATCCCGCTGGCATCAGCGCGGCTGCTGAGTACACGTGTGCCTACCGGCAACACCATGCCCGCTTGCACGTAGAAGCGCCAGCCGTCGGTGTCGAAGTTGGTTTGGCTGCTGTTCCAAGGGCTCCCCAAGAACAGTCTGGGCGCACCGGCCACCGCCGGATGCGCTGACGCGGACGTGACGGGTGCGTTGGCGTAAGTGCGAACGCTGCCGCCCAGATAGGCCTGGGCCCAGGGCTTGTAGTCCAGCTTCGCGTCGGATTCGTAGTAAGCCGGGTTGAAACGTGCCGAACGCAGCCAGGCCAGTTGGTTGATGGGCGGCGCGGCCTGGCCATACAGGCTGAGGAAATCGTAGATGGCACCGCCAGTGGCACTGCCCACAGGCAGCAAGTAGGCGTAGGGCACGAGGCTGCTGCGGGCCAGGGGTTTGTTCCCCACGCTGTCCCAGGCTGTGCTGCCGTTCCACCAGGCCACGCCGCTTTGGGTGTCGAGCAAGGTCTCCCAATCCATCGAGCCGGAATCGTCCATGGCAAAGATGACGTTGGGCTGCGCCAGGATCGATGCTTTCAGCGGCAGGGTGGCCACGGGTGTCTTGCCGCTGGCCATGCCGCTCAGCAGCGTGCCCAGGGCGAGCATGAACATGGCGAATTGCATGGGGGCTTTCATGAGCGGTCTCGCTGTATTCGCAAGCTTGCGTGTGCAGGGGGGGTGCGGGTCGCCATCAGCCCTTGGTCATCAACGACTGAATGAAAACCGTGGTCTGGCTCTTCAGCGGGCCAGTGACGCGCACCGTGGCGCGGTATTGGCGTGAGTTCGGCGGGTCCAGCCGATCGTCGGAATCGACCGCGCTGCTGGGCACCTTCACCGACTTGACCAGACATTCACGCATGGGCTCGGTCACCGCAGCCACCGAGCAGACGCGTTCAACGACGTAGCTGACCGTGTAGGCGCCCACATTGATCTGCGGTGCGGTTTCGAAGTCCAGCAAAGGGATGCCCTTGCTGTCTTGCGGCTGCACCTGCGCCCAGTACCAGTTGCCGTCGTTGACGTTTTCGTCGGCCGGTGGCAGCGACTTGATGCGGTTGAAAGCGGCGTTCAGCCCGAGTTCAGAGGCCTGCAACGAGGTTTCCCGGTACGTGGTGTTGCCTGCGGCCAGGGTGCCGGCTTCGGTCATGCGTGCCAGCGCCAGCGCACCCAGCAGCATCACCGCCAGCAGCACGACGACGACCAGGATGGTGACGCCACGCTGGACATCCAGGCGGCGCCGAGCGGGTACGCGACGCGTCATTGCTGCCCCAGCACCAGGTTGCGCAGCGGCACCACCACCGTGCTGGTGCGGTAGCGCCAGCAGTTCCAGTCGGGGTTGGCCAGGTTCTCGGCCGCGCGCGGCGGCAAGGGCGGCACGGTGGGCCACAGCACCGGCTTGGTTTCCGTGGCCACGCAGTTGCCGGCGGCGTTGCGTTTTTCCGGTTGCGGGCTGCGCAGGATCAGGCCGATGCGCATGGCACGCACGCGCGGCAGGGTGGCGGCGTCCACAGCGGCGAAAAGCCCGGCGGGATCGACCCAGTCCTCCAGCGAATCCACGCCCGCTGCCGGCGACACGCCGTACTGCACACGAAACGAGATCACGCCCCTGGCGATGATGGCGCTGCTGCCTTCCAGCGGTTTTTCCAGCAGCAGGTTGCCGCCGCTGACGCGGTAACGGCTCCAGTTGACGACGCCGAGTTGCGTCACGCGGCCGTCGTCGTCGAAGCCGGGGTTGGTGGTGAAGGGTAAGGCGTTGTGCTTGCCCGTGGCGTCGAAGGCGAGCAGTTGCGCGGCATTGGAAGTCGATGGTGTGTTGGCGGTCACCGTGCGCACCAGGCAGGGCCGGCTGTTGTCGGGCACGGAAGGAGCCAGCAACACAGCTTCGTTCACGGCCACGGGCAGGAACGATTCCAGCGCTGCGTTGGCACCGGTGCTGCCGGCGCGCAGCCGTACATTGGCGCCAGACTCAACCCGTGTGCCGAAGATCAGGTCCAGCGTGTCGCCTTCCGTCGTCCGCGTGACCTGCAGCGGGGAAAACGCCACGCCGTCCTTTTCCATGGACGTGTTCGAGCTGAAATTCAGCGTGTTGCACAAGTAGGTGCTGTCGCCGAAGAAGCCCAGCCCGGCCACGGCCACGTCATCGCGCAGGGCGCCGAGCACGGAAGCTGCATTGATGGCGGTGCCCGCAGCGCCTATGCCCTGGCGCTGTGCGGCGTTGAAAAAGATGGCGCTGTTCACCGCCGTCAGGCTCACCAGCAGCGCAATCACGATGCCCACCATCAATTCAATCAGCGATGCGCCGCGCGGCATGCGTTGCGTCCGGCTGCTGCAGCGAAGCGACTCAGGGGGCATGGTCATTGCACATCGGTCACCACGCGCAGGATGCGGGGTTCGTTGCTGGCCTTGCCTGTCCACTGGATCAACACCGTCATCTCCGTGCCCATGCGCGTGGACTGGGCCGAAACAGCGCCCGGCAGGGCGGCCGACACGCGCTCGCCCCAGCCGTTGGTGTTGGCCCGCGCCGCAGTGCTGCTGCAGCCCCCCAGGTTGTCGGGCAGCGTGTAGCAATTCAGGTTGTCCGGGTCCACCTGCGCGGTGCTGAGCAGGTCGTTGGCGAACTGCATGGCCACGGCGCGCGTTTGCGCTTCGGTGGTTTGCGCCACCATGCGCGTCTGAAAGCCCGCCAGGGCCAGCATGCCGAAGCCCAGCAGCCCCAGACCAATGAGCGCGTCCAGCAAGCCGACGCCGCGCACGGGTGAACGCAAGGCGTGGTGCAGCTTCATGGGCAGGCGCTGCTGAAATCGCCGCACAGGCGAATGGCGCCGCCGGCGTCGACACGCAGCCCCGGGCAGCGCCGCTCGGCGCTGCAGGCGGTGCCCGACAGAACCAGTTGCACGGCGACCGGGGCCATGGGCTGCAGGCGGCCGTCGCTGGCGAAGACGAAGCTGGCATCCGCAGACGCAGCGACAGACGCCGGCAGGGCGACCTGGCGTATCAGCGTGCCAGAACCGCCGCCAGAGATGTCGCGCAGGCTGACGTCGCTGCCCGTCACTTCCACGCGCACCAGCCCATTGCGCTTGAGCGCTTCGCTTTGCGCCAGCAGTGTTTGCGAAAACAGCGCATGGCCAGCCTCGCGAAGACGCGAATTGGCGATGTAGTCGCCGAAGTAAGGCGCAGCGGCCAGGGCCAGCGTGGCCGTGATGGCCAGCCCGATCATCAGTTCGATCAGGGTCAGACCGCGGGCTGGTGAAAGACCGTTTCGCGGGGGGACTGTCGGGCTCAGGTGTCGCATGTGCCACCCCGTGCAGACCAGCAAAAGTCCGTTGGCGCGCCTCGGGGGTGGCCGAGTGTGCGGCGCTGGCCCAGTGAATTGATGGTGTAGGCGTAGCCTGCCATCGAACCCATGCCTGTGGCGGTGGCGATGAAGGCGGTTCCTGCGGCCGGCGTGCCCGTGAGGCTGCAGGCCATGGTGAAGTTGGGCGGCTGGGGCGCGGGCAGTGTGGAGCCACAGGCGGCGCCGTTGGCGTAGCTGCCCACGTCCTGAAATCGCTGCTCCATGCGCAGGGCGTAGCTGTTCAGTGCGTCCAGCGCGGGTGGCACGCGGCTGCGGCGCACGTAGTCGCCATAGGCGGGCAGGGCGATGGAAGCCAGGATGGCGACGATGGCGACAGTCACCATCACTTCGATGAGGGTGAAACCGCGCGTTGGGGACAGACTCATAAAGGGCAGGTGCACCGCATTACAAACGGCAACTGGCGTGGGCCTGGCTTGGCAGCAACTTCCAGCCAAGCAAAGGGTTCGCAGCAGCACGCTCAGCCCGCAGGCAGTAACAGAAAGAAAAAAATGTAGCCCAGCCTTTGTGCCGCACGAGGCGTCCGTTCGGTGGGCCCCGCCGAACCGAGGGGTGTGTTGCCAACAGCCTTGAAACGGCGCGCCAGGCGGGGCTTGGGCAGCGATAGGCGGTTTTTGCGGCGTCTGCAGCGTTTGCGTCGTTTGCGTCGTTTGCAGCGTTCGCGTTTTTCTTCTTTTCAGGCTTTCGCGGTTTCGGCGGCGCCCGGGCCCAGACAGGCGCAATGGTGCCCGTCAGAACGGGTGGGCCTGGCCCCAGGGACCGAAGGCGTAAACGTCCATGGCGATGTCGCCCAAGCCCAGGCTGGCATGCACGCGCGCGCCAGCGCTGGCATCCCCCACCTGGCCAGCGCCGGCGGCAAAGAAGAAGGGCAGCAGGCGTTCGCCGCTGGGATGCATCAGGTCGGCGTGCGGCGCCCGTGCTGGCCAGTCGAACAGCGCGGGCCAGTCGGCTGCGGCGCTCTGGTTGGCAAACCAGTCGCGAAAGTCGGTGTTGCTTGCTGCACTTTCCGTGCCTTCGGGTGCGGCGATGGGCAGCATCAGCCCGGACTGGCGGCGCGCCAACACGTGCCGCCAGTGGGGGCTGATGCTGCCCATGCCCAGCACCCATACGCCTGCATCCGTCAGCGGGTTCAGCGCCTGGCCCAACGCGAAAAGCTGCCGGGCCGACCAGGTCGGCGGCCAGCCCAGCGGCAGTACCGGAACGTCGGCGCGCGGGAACAGGTGGCGCAGCAGCGTCCAGATGCCATGGTCCAGGCCGCCTTCGCGCGACATCTGCACCGGCATCCCTGCAGCCCGCAACAACCCCGCCGCCCGCGTGGCCAGGGCCGGGCTGCCGGGCGCGTCGTAGCGCAGTTGCCGCAGGGCGGGGTCGAAGCCGCCGAAGTCGTACAGGGCAACATGCCGGGGTGCGGCCAACAAGGTCGGCACGCGGGTGAGCGTATGCGCTGACGCCACGACGATGGCCTTGGGCCGGCCGCATGCGGCTTCGATGGCCGGGCCCAAGGCCTGCAGGAAGGCGCCGGCCGCGCCTGGCTGCAAGGCCGTCATCGGCGAGCCCTGCGAGAAAAAGAAACTGGGGAGCGCGTGCATGCCGGAATTGGAGCACCTGGCGCCGCTGGCTTCTTTCAAGGCCCTCACAGCCGGCCACCACGGGCCAATCGGTTACCTTCGCCCGATGAGCAATGCAAGACCTCCGTCCGTTTCCGCCCTGGCCTGGCGCCAGACCTTGCGCGACTTCCGCGCTGGCGAATTGCGCCTGCTGGCTGTGGCCGTGATGCTGGCGGTAGCCGCCCTGACGGCCGTGGGCTTCTTCGCCGACCGCCTGAACACAGGGCTGCAACGCGACGCGCGCCAATTGCTGGGCGGCGACGCCCTGGTCGGCAGCGACAAGCCCACGCCGCAAGAGCTGATCGCGCAAGCGCAGACCCTGGGCCTGCGAACCGCGCAAACCGTGGGTTTCCCCAGCATGGGCCGCGCCGGCGAAGCCCAGGGCGGCGCTTCGCGTCTGGTGGCGGTGAAGGCGGTGACGCCCGGCTATCCCTTGCGCGGCCAGCTGCAGGTCAGCCGCACGCCCGGCGGCGAGGTCGAAATGGCCAGCGACACACCCCAGGCCGGCCAGGTCTGGGTTGATGCCGTCATCCTGGAAAGCCTGGGTCTGAAGATGGGCGACCCGCTGCTGCTGGGCGACAGCAGCCTCGTCATCAGCCGCGTCATCGTGGCCGAGCCCGACCGCGGTGCCGGCTTCATGAGCTTCGCGCCACGCGTGATGCTGGCGCAAGCCGACCTGGCGGCCACGGGCCTGGTGCAGCCTGCCAGCCGCCTCAGCTACCGCCTGGCCGTGGCCGCGCCGGACGCCATGGGCGCCAAAGCCGGCGACGACCGCGTGCGCGCATTCGTGCAATGGACAGAAGCCCGCATCAAGGCCGCGCCTTTGCGCGGCATCAGCGTCGAATCGCTGGAAGGCGGGCGGCCGGAAATGGAACAAGCGCTTGGCCGCGCCGAGAAATTCCTCAACCTGGTGGCGCTGCTGGCGGCCTTGCTTTCAGCCGTGGCCGTGGGCATCGCCGCGCGTGAATTCGCCCAGCGCCATCTGGACGACTGCGCCATGCTGCGCGTGCTCGGTCTGTCCCAAAGGCGAATTGCCGGCGCCTACACACTTGAATTCGTGCTCGTCGGCGTGCTGGCCAGCGCGGCGGGCGTGGCCATCGGATTCGCCGTGCACTTCATCTTCGTGGCTTTGCTGGCCGGGCTGGTGCAGGCCGCGCTGCCGGCACCCGGCATCTGGCCGGCGCTGTTCGGCCTGGGCGTGGGGCTGACGCTGCTGCTGGGCTTCGGCTTGCCGCCGGTGCTGCAGCTGGCCAGCGTGCCGCCCTTGCGTGTCATTCGCCGTGAAGTGGGCGGCATCAAGGCCGCCTCGGTAGGCGTGCTGGCCGCCGGTACGCTGGGTTTCGTGGCGCTGCTGCTGGCTGTTTCCAGCGACATCAAGCTGGGTTTGATTGCGGTCGGCGGTTTTGCCGTCGCTGTGGCCATGTTTGCCTTGATGGCGGCGCTGGCAGTGCGCGTGCTGCGCGCGGCTGTGCCTGAAGCCGGCGCGCCGCGCTGGTGGACCTTCGGCGCCAGCGCGCCGCGCTGGCTGGTGCTGGCCACGCGGCAGATTGCGGCGCGGCCGGCGTTTGCGGTGCTGCAGGTGTCTGCCCTGTCGGTGGGCTTGCTTGCACTGGTGCTGCTGGTGCTGCTGCGCACCGACCTCATCAGCAGCTGGCGTGCTGCCACACCGCCTGATGCGCCCAACCGCTTCGTCATCAACCTGCAGCCCGATCAGGGCACTGCATTCAAGGCCCGGCTAGACGCTGAAGGCGTACAGCGCTACGACTGGTACCCGATGATCCGCGGCCGGCTCTCAGCCATCAACGACCAGCCGGTCAGCGCTGACAGCTTTGGCGACGAACGTGCCAGCCGCATGGCCGAGCGCGAATTCAACCTGAGCTTCAGCGGCACCGTCCCGCAGAAAAACGAGATCGTGGCTGGCGCATGGTCGCAGCAAGCAGACGGTTTGTCGGTGGAAGAAGGCCTGGCCCAGCAACTGGGCCTGAAGCTGGGCGACAAGCTCAGTTTCGACATCGCCGGCCAACAGCACAGCGGCACCATCACCAATTTGCGCAAGGTCGACTGGGGTTCGATGCGCGTCAACTTCTTCGTCATGTTCACGCAGCCGCAGATGGACGGTGTGCCCACCAGCTACATCAGCGCTTTCAAGGCGCCGGCCGTGGCGGGTTTCGACAATCGGCTGCTGCGGGAATTTCCCAACATCACCAACGTCGATATTTCCGCGTCGATCGCGCAGGTGCAGCGCGTGCTGGACCAGGTCATCCGTGCGGTCGAATTCCTGTTCGGCTTTACCTTGCTGGCCGGGCTGGTGGTGCTGTTTGCTGCCATCACGGCCACGCGCGAAGCGCGCTCGCGTGAATTCGCCATCATGCGTGCGCTGGGTGCCAGCTCGCGCCTGCTGGCGCAAGTGCAGCGCACCGAGCTGCTGGGCGTGGGCGCGCTGGCGGGCTTTCTGGCTTCATTGGCGGCGATGGCCGTGGGCTGGGCGCTGGCGCGCTATGCCTTCGAATTCGCCTGGGCGCCATCGCCCTGGGTGCCGCTGGTGGGCGCTCTGACGGGCGCGCTGCTGGCGCTGGCCGCAGGCTGGTGGGGCCTGCGTGAAGTGCTGCAGCGGCCGGTCCTGGAAACGCTGCGCCGGGTGGGTGCCGTTTAACGCTGTGGCCTAAAACCGCTTTGGCCTGAAACCGCTTTGGCTTAAAACGTTTCCCAGTCACTGTCGCTGGCTGCAGCCGTGGCGGCAGGTTGGTCGGCTGTTGATTTGGGTGCTGGTCTGGGAGCGGGTCTGGGTGCTGGTTTTGTCGCTGCGCTGGCGGGTTTCAGCACCGTTTTGATGGCCGACTTCTTGGCGGGCGAGGCCGCACGGGCCAGCACAGTTTGCGTCAATCCGGCTGGTGAAAGCGAAGTGGCGGGCGCGCCTGCACTGCCCGCGCCCAACTGAAACCGGCTCAGCACCGCGCCCAAGAGCGCCGCCTGCTCTTTGAGCGATTCGGCAGCCGCCGCGCTCTGTTCCACCAGAGCAGCGTTTTGCTGCGTCACCTGGTCGAGCTGGCCCACGGCGCCATTGACCTGGCCGATGCCGTTGCTTTGCTCCGCTGCGGCCAGGCTGATTTCACCCACGATGTTTGAAACACGCTGCACGCTGGCCACGATCTCGGCCATGGTGTTGCCGGCGTCTTGCACCTGGCGCGTGCCGCCTTCGACTTTCTCTACGCTGGCCTGAATCAGCGTCTTGATTTCGCGCGCGGCTTCAGCGCTGCGCTGCGCCAGGCTGCGCACTTCGCTGGCCACCACGGCGAAGCCGCGGCCTTGTTCGCCGGCGCGTGCGGCTTCCACCGCAGCGTTCAAGGCCAGGATGTTGGTCTGAAAAGCGATGCCGTCGATGGTGCCAATGATCGCGCCGATGCGGTGGCTGCTGCTGTTGATCTCGCTCATGGTGCCTATGACTTGCTGCACCGCCTCCCCGCCGCGCTGCGCCACGCTGCTGGCCGTGGCGGCCAGTTGATGGGCTGTCTTGGCGCTGTCGGCTGTCTGCCCCACCGTGCCCGTCAGCTGTGCCATCGAACTGGCGGTTTGCTGCAGGTTGCTGGCCGCCTGCTCGGTGCGCTGGCTCAGGTCGATGTTGCCGCTGGCGATCTCTTCTGCTGCCGTGCGGATGTTGTCGGTGGCCTGGCGTACGGTGTGCAAAGACTCCCGCAATTGCAGCAGCATGTGCCCGGTGCTGCGCAACAGCTCGCCGATCTCATCGCTGCGGGTGCTGTGCACGTTTTGCGTCAGGTCGCCGGCGGCCACCGCCTGGCTGACCTGAACGGCCCGCCGGATGTCGCCAACGATGCGGCGTTGCGTTCTCCAGCCGAAGGCCAGAGCGCCCAGCGTGGCGACGATGCCCAGGGCGCCCAGCAGCAGGGTCAGCAACTGGGCGCGCTGCGTGCTCGCGGCGAGGAATTCGGTGCGCAGGGTTTCCTTGCGGTCGAGCACGGCTTGCACCGACTGGCGCAATTCCGTGAAGCTCGCGTCGGCGGCCTTCATCGCCCCGACGCCGGTGTTGGTGTCGATGGAAGTCAGCTCGATGGCCTTGTCCACGCGCGCTCGGTACACGCCCAGCACCTGGCTCACTTCAGCCGCACCGGCGGTGAGGGCAGCGTCGTTGCGACCTTCGGCCACGAGCTGGCCCAGCACGCGCTGCACGCCGTCGAGCTGCTCGGACAGGCTGCTGCGAAAGCTCGTCAGCGAAGCGTCGTCGAGTGATTCGGCGATGGCCTGGGTGCGGTAGACACTGGTGTGGATGTCGGCGAGTTGCTGCCGTGCCGCTGACGCGATACCCAGGCTTTTCAGGTCGGATTCCACGAAGGCCTGCATCTGGCGCGTGTCACGCTGATGTGTCAGCGTGGAAATGGTGCCGGCGCCCACGGCAACCACCGCCGTCAGCAAAGGGGCGATGAGCAGTCGGGCGGCCAGTTTCATGAGGGTCGGCTGGTCACAGGCTCAGGGATAGACGCCACCGCACACAGCGGTTTCATTGAGCTTTTCGCAGTACATCAGCTTGGGCTCGATCTTCTTGCTCACCGGGTTGGTGAACTTGTATTCCTGCCAGGCGCCCGCTGGCTTGGCCTTGACCATGGCCACGCGGTCTTTGACGAAGAACTTGCCGTCGATGTCGGTCAGCTCCAACAGCTCCTTGCCCACCTGCTTGACGTTGGCGCCATGGGCCAGGCATTTGCCGTCCAGACCGTAGACGACCAGATACAGGTCGCGGTCGACGAACTGCGGGTCTTTGGCCGTGATGGCGCCATAGCCCTTCTCGGCGCCGTTGGCCTTGATGAAAGCGATGCCCTTTTTCACCATCGCGATGGCGTCTTGCTTGGTGGCGTCGGTGCTGGCCTGGGCCCAGCTCGGCACGGTCAGGAAAGCACAGGCCAGCGCGGCAGCGCTCAAGATGCGGTGGTTCATGGGAGTCTCCGGTAGGGGTGGATGAAAGCGCGGCGCGGCGCGTCAGTCGCTGATCAAGCCCATGTCGGCGCTGCTCATCAGTGCCTCGATGTCCATCAAGATCAGCATGCGTTCCTTGTCGCCGCCTTCGCCCTGGCCCTGGCCCACCTTGATGGTGCCGATGCCGGTGATGTAGCTGGCGTCGATGCTCGAATTCAGCTCGGGCGAAGGCTTGATGTTTTCGCGGCTCAGCTCCAGCACGTCGGACACTGAATCGACCACGACGCCGACCACACGGCTGCGCACGTTCAGCACCACCACCACGGTGAAGTCGTTGTACTCGACCTTCTCGCAGTTCAGCTTCAGGCGCAGGTCGATGATCGGCACGATGACGCCGCGCAGATTGACGACACCCTTGATGAAGGAAGGCGCATTGGCAATGCGCGTGGGCGGCTCGTAAGAGCGGATTTCCTGCACGCGCAGGATGTCGATGCCGTATTCCTCTTCGCCCAGGCGGAAGGTGAGGAATTCGCCACCGGCTGAAGTGTTGCCTGCCGCGCCGTGCGGGCCGGCAACACCGCGTGCGGTGGCGCCGCGCGCTGCATCAGCGCGGGCGTTCTGGGGGGCTTCGGCAATCATGTCCATCGTGGTTTCCTCAAACGTTTCGCTGCGGTGGGTTCAATATCGGCAGCGGGGGGTGAAGCTGTAGTGGTGCGTTCGTTGTGCGGGATGCGTACGCTGGGCGGCAGGTTCAGAAGGTCTCCCAGTCGCCGTCGGCGGCGGTTGCGGGTGCGGGTGAATGTGCCGTCGAGGGTTCGGGCTTGCTCGGCTTGCTCGGCTTGCGCGTGGCGGGCGCGGGGCCTGGGGAGGGGGTCTGGGCAGCCACCGCTGCTGGCTTGGCAGCCAGCGGCTTCTTCGCCTGGGCCAACACGTGCGTCGTTATGGCCTTGGGGCTGGTGGCTGCTGCTGCAGGCTTGGCAGCGCGGGTCGCCGGCGCCTGGCGGTCGGCTGCGTGCGCCCGGTCTTCCAGACGGAAAGTACCCACCACGCTGCTGAGCTTGCGCGACTGGTCGGCCAGGCTCTCGGCTGCAGCCGCGCTTTCCTCCACCAGGGCGGCGTTTTGCTGCGTCATCTGGTCCAGGCCCGCCACGGCTTCGTTGACCTGGCGCAGGCCTGTCGTCTGCTCTGACGTGGCCGCGCTGATCTCGCCAATGACGTCGGTGACGCGCTGCACACCGCTGACGATGTCGCCCATGGCCTGGCCGGCATCCTGCACCAGCCGCGTGCCGGCCTCCACCTTCTCCACACTGGCCTGGATCAGCGTCTTGATCTCGCGCGCAGCGTCGGCGCTGCGCTGCGCCAGGCTGCGCACTTCACCCGCCACCACGGCAAATCCGCGGCCTTGTTCACCTGCTCGTGCGGCTTCCACTGCCGCGTTCAGCGCCAGGATGTTGGTCTGGAAGGCGATGCCGTCGATGGTGCTGATGATGTCGGCGATGCGCCGGCTGCTGCCGTTGATCTCTTCCATCGTGCTGACCACGTTGGCCACCACCTGGCCGCCACGTTCTGCGGCCTGGCTGGCGCTGGCGGCCAGCTGGTTGGCGGTGCGTGCGCTGTCTGCTGTCTGGCTGACGGTACCCGTCAGCTGTTCCAGGCTGCTGGCAGCCTGTTGCAGGTTGCTGCTGGTTTGCTCGGTGCGCACGGACAGATCCTGATTGCCGCTGGCAATCTGCGCGCTGGCCGTTCCGATGCTGTCGCTGCCTGCACGCACTTCGCCCACCAGCTGGCGCAGCGACTGCTGCATCTGGCCCAGGGCGGTCTGCATTTCGGCCATCTCGTCCTGACCTTCTGCGGTGATGGACTGCGACAGGTCGCCGCCGGCAATGTGGCGCGTCGAATCGGTGGTGCGCTTCAAGGGTGCGGTGATCGATCGTGTGATGGCCCAGCCAAAGCCGCCGGCCAGAGTCGCGGCCAGGGCCAGTGCGACCAGCAATTGAATTTGCGCGGTGTTTGCCGCCACGTTCACGTTGGAAGTGGCTTGTGTCACACGTTCTCTTTGGAAATCGACCAGTGAGGCCAAGACATCCAGATAGGCCTGTAAGGCTGGAATCATTTCTGCGTTGAGCTGGGCATCGGCCGCTGCTGCATCACCCGCACTGAATTTGTCCAGCACCGACTTGCGCACGCTGGAGTAGCGCTCGCGCTGGGTGGCGATATCAGCGATCAGGGCTTTGCCCTTTTCTGTGTCTATCAGTGTGATCAGTTCTTCCTGGTACTTCGAGATCTTGGCGCTGGTTTCCTTCATCAGCGGCTTGAAGTACTCGGCTGTGGCGCCCGTGCCCCCGGCTTTGGCAATGGCCAGTGTGCGCGCGCTGTTGAGCTGTGTGAGCGAGTGCCAGTCCACAGCCAGGGTGGAGCGCCGCTGAAATTCGGCAATGATGGCACTGTCGGTCTTGATACTGTCCAGGCGCTGCGTGAGCAAGGCGACGATGGCTGCCATCAGCAGCACCACGACGCCAAAGCCCAGTGCCAGGCGCCGGCCGATCTTGAGTTGATTGAGCTTCATATGACTGTTCCTGAGTTCTCTTGGGTGGCTTCGTTTCAGTGGCGCGATTGCCGTATCAACGCGCCGATGTCCAGGATCAACGCCACGCGGCCGTCACCCATGATCGTGGCGCCCGAGACATCGGGCACCTTGCGGTAATTGCTTTCCAGGTTCTTCACCACCACCTGCTGCTGGCCGAGCAGTTCGTCCACCAGCAAGGCCACGCGGGCGCCTTCGGCTTCCACCACCACCATGATGTTGGTGGACTTGTCGAAATCGAAGCGGGGCACGTGGAAGACCTGCTCCAGGTCCACCACGGGCATGTATTCGTCGCGCACATCCACGACGCGGCCGGTGCCGCCAATGGTCTTGATCATGCCCGGCTGCACCTGGAACGACTCGACCACGCTGGACAACGGCAGGATGTAGACCTCTTCGCCCACGCCCACGCTCATGCCGTCCATGATGGCCAGGGTCAGCGGCAGGCGAACGCGCACCGTCATGCCATAGCCTTCGGCGCTGTCAATCTCCACCGTGCCGCCCAGCGAAGTGATGTTCTTCTTCACCACGTCCATGCCCACGCCCCGGCCCGACACGTCGGTGACTTCGTCTGCAGTGCTGAAGCCGGGCGCGAAGATGAGGCTGTAGACCTCTGAATCGGTCATCGAGTCGGGCGCGTCGATTCCGCGCTCTCTGGCCTTGGTCACCAGCTTGCCTCGGTTCAGGCCCTTGCCGTCGTCGCGCACCTCGATGACGATGCTGCCGCCCTGGTGGCTGGCAATCAGGCTGATGGTGCCGGTCTCGGGCTTGCCCTTGGCCAGGCGCTCGGCCGGCATCTCGATGCCGTGGTCGCAGCTGTTGCGCACCAGGTGGGTCAGCGGGTCGGTGATCTTTTCCACCATGCCCTTGTCGAGTTCGGTGGCTTCACCCACCTGCAGCAATTCGACCTTTTTGCCCAGCTTGCCGGCCAGGTCGCGCAGCATGCGCGGGAAGCGGCTGAACACCAGCGACATCGGAATCATGCGGATCGACATCACCGCTTCCTGCAGGTCGCGGGTGTTGCGTTCCAGGTCCGCCAGGCCGCTGGCCAACTGCGCCAGCTGCGGGTCTTGCGCACCGTCCATGACTTTGCCGTTCTGCGACAGCATGGCCTGGGTGATGACGAGTTCTCCGACCAGGTTGATCAGCTGATCGACCTTTTCCACTGAAACGCGCAGCGTGCTCGATTCAGGCGCTGCAGCGGCCTTTTCGCTGCGCGCTGCCGGTGCGCGTGGCGCCGTGATGTCTGTCGCTGCGGCATGCGCAGGCGCGGCTTGGGCTGCCGGCACCTCAGTCGAACTGTCGCTTGCAAAGCCCGGGGCACCCGGTGCGTTGTCGAAGAAGCCGTAGCCCATCGCCTGGCTTCCAGTCGTCGTGGCTACTTCGACCGGCGCGCCTGGTGAGCCTTTGTGGAAGCCGTAGCCGGACGTCAGCGGCTGCAGCTGCACGTGTTCGCGCGCCACGTGAAAGGTGAACAGGTCCAACAGATCGTTGTCGCTGGAAGCGGTGATGACCTTGAAGCGGCGGAAACCTTCGGCCGCGCGGCCGGCGTCCAGCGGCTCGATGGTGCCCAGATCGGTGATTTCCTTGAACAGGTCGATCAGGTTGTCGGCCACGGTGGTGTCGGTCAGCGGGCCCACGGTCAGCTCCAGCGCGCGGATTCCCGGTCTGGCAGGTGCTGCGGGCGGTGCTGCGGGCGGTGCTGCGGCCGCTGTCGCAGGCTGCGCAGATGTTGCTGGCGCGGGTGATGGCGCGAGTGATGGCGCCGCCACAGCCGCCGGGGCCTGACCGTCCAGCTGGGCGCGAATGGTGCCGAGCAGGTCGCGCGTGTCCACCGCTGCGCTGCCGTTGCCCTGGTGTCGCCCCAGCATGGCTTTGAGCGCATCGCCGCTGGCCAGCAGCACGTCCACCATGGCCGCAGTGGGCATCAGTTCCCGGCGGCGCAGCTTGTCCAGCAGCGTTTCCATCTGGTGTGTCAGCTCCGCCACGTCGGCAAATCCAAAGGTGGCCGCACCGCCCTTGACCGAATGCGCGCAACGGAAGATGGCGTTGAGCTCTTCTTCGTCGGCGTTGCCGATGTCCAGGTTCAGCAGCATCTGCTCCATCGTGTCCAGGTTCTCGCCGGCTTCTTCGAAGAAGACCTGGAAGAACTGGCTCAGGTCGATGCCAGCTGCCTGGTTGGCAGCATCCATGTTCGTATCAGCCATCAATGGCCTCCTGCTAATCGTTGTGCGCGCTGCGTGTGCAAGTCAGCGAATGACTTTGCCGATGACTTCCACCAGCTTGGCCGGGTCGAAAGGCTTGACCAACCAGCCTGTGGCGCCGGCGGCGCGGCCAGCCTGTTTCATCTGGTCGCTGCTCTCGGTGGTCAGGATGAGAATCGGCGTGCTCTTGAACTTGGGGTTCTCGCGCAGCTTCTTCGTCAGGCTGATGCCGTCCATGCGCGGCATGTTCTGGTCGGTCAGCACGAGGTTGAAGTCGCGGCTGTTGGCTTTCTCCAAGGCGTCCTGGCCGTCTACGGCTTCGACGACGTTGAAGCCGGCGTTCTTCAGCGTGAAGGTGACCATCTGGCGCATGGAAGCGCTGTCGTCAACGGCGAGGATGGAATGCATGTCAGTGTTTCTTTCAGGGTTCGAATGCGGGATCTAGAACAGGTCGACGGAGCCGGCGTCCATCTCGTCCTGCGTCACCGGGTTGGGGCGCAGGGGCAGGGCTTGGACCACGGCATCGCCGTCTTCGTCGTCCTCGAAGGCTTCGCTGGCCAGGCGGTCGGCGCAATTGCGCAGGCGCTGTGTGGTGTGGTGGATGAGCTGGCTGGCCATGTCCTGGAATTGCAGCGCGGTGATGGCGCCGACCAGGGTTTGGCGTGCGTCTTGCAAATCTTGCAACGGCAGCAACTGCAGTTCTGTCGGCGCCACAGACCCGCCTTCCAGCTCGCGCAGCGCCACCTCCAGCTGCGCCGTGGCGCCCGTGAAGTGGCCCATCAGCGCCTGGCTGGCGTCGTCCAGCAAGCGTTGCAGTCGTTCCAGGTCGTGGCAGGCCACCATCAGGTGGTCTTGCAGATCGGCTGCGATAGCCAGCGGCATGCCCGGGCCGGGTGGCAACGGGGGCGTTTCCTGTACGAGCATCGAGGCTCCTGCTTGGGGTGTTGGCCTATTTTCGGCAGCCACCCCCGACTTATTGAGCGAAACATGCGGCCAAACAGGCAGCTTTTCCCTGCCTGCCGTGCGCTTCGCCTGGCTGGCTTGTCATACTGGTGGCCATGACCGGCCCTGCCACGCCTGCCCTCGCACTTGCCCACTCACGCCCCGCCTTGCGGGTGCTGCACCTGGAAGATTCCGAGCCCGACCATGCCCTGGCCCTGGCGCATTTGCAGCGCAGCGGGCTGGTGGTTCAAGCCCTGCGCATCGAATCTCGCGCTGAGTTCCAGGCTGCGCTGGCGCAGGACTGGGACGTGGTGCTGTCTGATTACCACCTGCCGGGCTTCACCGGCATCGACGCTTTGCAAATGGTGCGCCAACTTCAGGATGCCGGCACAGGGGGCGCGCCTTTTATCCTGGTGTCGGGCCAGATCGGCGAAGACACGGCCGTGGAAGCCATGCGCAACGGCGCGGCCGACTATTTGCTGAAGAACAATCTCGCGCGCCTGGCCCCGGCCATCGAACACGCCATCACGGCGGCTGAAAACCGGCGTGCGCGAACAGCGGCCGACCACGAAGTGCAGGTCTCGAAAGCGCGCCTGTCGGCCCTGGCGCAGCACCTGCAGACCACTGTGGAGGCCGAGCGCCATGCCATCGCGCGCGAAATTCACGACGACGTGGGTGGCTCGCTTACGGCGCTGAAGTTCGAGCTGGCCTGGATTCGCCGCCACATCGCCGGCTTGCCAGCGCTGCCGGCTGCCTTGCCGGCGCGACTGGACAGTGCAGAAGAGCTGGTCACGCATGCCATCGAAGTGAGCCAGCGCATCATGCAGAACCTGCGCCCCGCCATCCTGGAACAAGGCCTGGTGGCGGCCTTGCAGTGGCTGTGCAGCGGCTTCGAGAAGCGCCACGGTGTGGTTTGCGAACTGCGCGTGGCGCCGGCTTTGCAGCTGGGTGGCGATCAAACACCCACGTTTCCACCCGGCGTGGCACTGGTGGCCTATCGCACGGCGCAGGAAGCACTTACTAACGCGAGCAAGCACGCCCAGGCCAGTCAGGTGGTGGTGGATGTTTCTGCCAGCGCTGGGGTGTTGAGCCTGGAAATCAGCGACAACGGCAGTGGCCTGGCGCAAGGCGCCTTGACCAAATCGAAGAGCTTTGGCATCCGCGGCCTGCACGAGCGGGCTTCCACCGTGGGTGGCTGGGTAGAGCTCAGCAGCAGCCGCGCGGGCACGACCTTGATCCTGGGCGTACCCCTGGACGGCATGGGCTGCCCACCCGCATCCCCCCCCGACGCGCAGGCTCAGGCCGAAGCCGAGGCCTGGTCGACCAAACACTAGAAGAACCGCCGCCATGATCGACGTCATCCTGTGCGACGACCACGCGCTCATTCGGCGCGGCATCCGCGACACCTTGTCTGACGCGGCCGACATGCGCGTGGTCGGCGAGGCCGGCGACTACGGCGAGTTGCGCGTGCTGATGCGCAAGCTGCAGGCAGAGCGCCCGGGCCTGAACGCCACCGCGTGCGACGTGCTGGTGCTGGACATCAACCTGCCCGGCCGCAGCGGGCTGGACGTGCTGCACGCGCTGAAAGACGAAGGCAGCACAGTGCGCGTGCTGGTGGTGAGCATGTACCCCGAAGACCAGTACGCCATCCGCTCCTTGCGCGCCGGGGCGTATGGCTACGTGAACAAGGGCGGCGACCCGCAACTCATCGTGCAGGCCGTGCGCACGGTGGCCCAGGGCCGCAAATACGTCACGCCAGAAATCGCGCAGATGCTGGTGGAAAGCCTGACCGCACCCAGTTTCGAGAACGCCCACACCACGCTGAGCGACCGAGAACTGCAGACTCTGGTGCTGATTGCCAGCGGCAAGCGCCTGGCCGATATCGCCGAGGCGCTGACGCTGAGCCCCAAGACCGTGTCGGTGTACCGCGCCCGCGTGCTGGAAAAGCTGAGCCTGAGCAACAACGCCGAGCTCACGGTCTACGCCATCCGCAACGGGCTGGTGGGCCAGTAAAAGCGCGGTGAGCACCGATCCGCTGGACGACCCGGTGGCCATCCGCAGCGCCGGGGCAGAGTGGTTGTCGCTGGCCCTGCTGGACGCGCGCAACCACTTGCTGCGCACGTTGGCGGGCTTCGAGGCTGAGCGAACCGAGGCAGCGCAGCGCAGCCAGGCCTGGCAGATCGCCATGCGTGCTGCAGCCTGGCAAGGCCGCTGGCTGCTGCGACACGGTGGCTTGGAGCCCCCGCCGGCCGACGACACGCGTTGGGGCCAGTGGATGGCCGACACGCTGGACGCCAGCCTGGACAGGCTGGCAGCACCTGCTGCCGACCTGACCCCGTTTCACCAGGCGCTGCTGCATGAAGACCGCCTGGGCGAGCAACTGGCGGTGCTGCTGCACATCAGCGCGCCGCCTGCCAGGGCGCAGCGCCAGCCGCTGTGGATGCCGGCTCAGCAGGTGATGCTGGGCGGCGACAACGGCCCGGGTGTGCCTTTCAACGAATGGGGCGGCCAGACCGTGGCCGTGCCCGAATTCGAGATCGACGCGCAAGCGGTGAACTGGCAGCAATACGCGGAATTCGCCACCGACGGCGGCTACGACCGCGTGGAGCTGTGGCGCGCTGCGGGCTGGTCCTGGCTGCAGGATCAGTCTGCTGCCGCGGGCGAAGCGCGCCGCGCGCCGCGCCATGTGGCGCAGCTGGCAGGTGGCGTGCTGGTGCAGCGTGAAAACAAAATCGGGCTCCAGCGTGCCGCAGCCGGGCAGGCGGCCATGCATGTCAGCCGCTTCGAGGCCGAAGCCTGGTGCTGCTGGGCCGGCCGCCGTTTGCCGACCGAGGCGGAATGGGGCTTGGCGGCAGCCACAGCAGGCTCGCGCGGCTTCGCTTGGGGCGATGTCTTCGAATGGATGGCTGGCAGTGCCCGCGGCTGGCCGGGCGCGGGCCCGCCACCTGCAGCTTGCGTGGACCTGCCGCCACCTTCAGGCAGCCAGGGCGTTTTGCGCGGCGCATCCATCGCCACACGGCGCCGCCGCCATCACCCCGCCGCCCGGCGATTCATGCCGCCGGGGCATGATCTAGCTTTCTGCGGTTTTCGCAGCTGCGCCATTTGAATTCGACTGATTGCCATGCCGACACTGCACTTCACCCTGAACGGCCAAGCCACCAGCCTGCAAGCCGAGCCCGCTACCTTGCTCATCGAGCTGCTGCGCGGCCCGTTGGGGCTGACCGGCACGCACCAGGGCTGCGACACCGCGCAATGCGGCTGCTGCGCCGTGCTGCTGGACGGGCGCAGCGTCAAGGCCTGCAGCCTGCTGGCCGTGCAGGTGGCAGGGTGCAGCGTCACCACCATCGAAGGCCTGGCCCGGCCAGACGGCAGCCTGCACCCGGTGCAGGAAGCTTTTGTGGCCTGCCACGGCCTGCAGTGCGGGTTCTGCACGCCGGGCATGGTGATGTCGGCTACCTGCCTGCTGCAGCAGCAGCCCCAGCCCAGCGAGGATGAGATCGTGCAGGCGCTGGAAGGCAACCTGTGCCGCTGCACGGGCTACGTCAATATCGTGCAGGCTGTACAGATGGCCTCTGTGGCCATGGCCGGGGAGCGCGCATGAACGCCCCCGACCTGCACTTCAACCCGGGCCGCTTCGGCAGTGGCCAGGCCGTGCGCCGCATCGAAGACCCGGCCTTGGTGCAGGGCCAGGGCCGCTTCACCGACGATGTGGCACCTACTGACCAGGTGTTCATCCACTTCGTTCGCGCCACTTGCGCGCACGGCCATCTGCTGGGTGTGGACGTGGCTGCAGCCCGCGCCATGCCGGGCGTGCTGGCGGTCTACACCGGTGCCGACCTGCTGGCCGCAGGCGTGGGTCCGCTGTCGCCCGCCGCCGGCTTCAAGCAGGCCAACGGCCAGCCAATGAGCACGCCGCCCAAGCACGCGCTGGCGGTAGACGTGGTGCGCTTCGTCGGTGAGACCGTGGCTGCCGTGGTGGCCGAGAGCCGCGAAGCCGCCCGCGCAGCGGCCGATGCGGTGCAGCTGGACATCGAGGTGCTGCCCAGCGTGTCAAACACGCTGCAGGCGCTGGCCCCGGGCGCACCCCAGGTCTGGCCTGGTGCGCCTGGCAATGTGCTGGCCGAAGCGCGGCATGGCGACGTGGCGGCCACCGAAGCGGCTTTCGCTGGAGCAGCACATTGCGTGAAGCTCGACCTGGTCAACCAGCGCGTGGCGCCCAGCACGATGGAGCCGCGCGCCGTACTGGCCTATCTAGATGCCGACAACGGCGACCGCCTGACGGTGCGCCTGTCCAGCCAGATGCCCACGGGCGTGCGCAGCGGACTGGCCGCCACGCTGCCGGGGCAAGCGGCTGAAAGCATCCGCGTGCTGGTGGGCGATGTCGGCGGCGGCTTCGGCATGAAGACGGCGCTGTACCCCGAAGACGTGGTCGTGGCTTTCGCCGCGTTGCAGTTGAAGCGGCCGGTGAAATGGCAGGCGGCGCGGGTCGAAGACTTCCTCTCTGCCGTGCACGGCCGCGACCTGATCAGCCGTGCAGAAATGGCGCTGGATTCCAGCGGCCGCGTGCTGGCACTGCGCGTTCAGTCGCTGGCCAACGTGGGTGCCTTGCCCACGGGCGCGGGCGTGGCCATTCAGCTGCTCATCGGCCCCTGGGTGAGCACCAGCGTGTATGACATCCCGAACCTGAGTCTTCACGTTCAAGCGGTGCTGACGCACACCGCAGCCACAGGCGCCTACCGTGGCGCGGGCCGGCCTGAAGCCATCTACATCGTCGAGCGCCTGATGGACGCGGCTGCAGCGCAGATGGCCATCGACCCGGCCGAGCTTCGCCGACGAAACTTGGTCCGCCCCGACCAGTTTCCCTACCGCAACCCGATGGGGCAGACCTACGACAGCGGCCGCTTCGAGGCGCTGCTGGACCAGGGTCTGGCGCTGGCCGACTGGGCAGGCTTTCCGGCCCGCCGCGCTGCATCTGCTGCGCGCGGGATGCTGCGCGGCCGCAGTGTCGCCACCTTCCTGGAATGGACGGGCGGCAATGCGCTGGAAGAAAACGTGCAGGTTCGAATCACAGCAAGTGGCTTCGTCGAGCTGACCTCGGCCACCATGGCCATGGGTCAGGGCATTGCCACCAGCTACGCGCAACTGGCGGTGGACGTGTTCGGCGTGCCGATTGAGCGCATCCGCATCCTGCAAGGCGACACCGACCGCGCCAACGGCTTCGGCAGTGCCGGCTCGCGTTCGCTGTTCACCGGCGGTGCGGCGGTGCGCATCGCCTCCCTGGCAGCGGTGGATGCGGCCAAGCCGTTGGCCGCCGATGCATTGGAAGCGCCGCTGGGCGACATCGAATTCCAGGCCGGGCGCTTCAACGTGGTGGGCACCGACCTGGGCATCGACCTGTTCGAGCTGGCGGGGCGCCAGCCTGAAACTTTCATCGCCGCTTCCGGCAACGCCAAGGCCAGCGCGCCTACCTGGCCCAATGGCTGCCATCTGTGCGAAGTGGAAATCGACCCGGCCACCGGCCAGGTCGAGGTGGTGGCCTATGCCTCGGTCAACGACATCGGCCGCGTCATCAGCCCGGTGATCGTGCGTGGGCAGATCGAAGGCGGTGCCGTGCAGGGCATCGGCCAGGCCTTGTGCGAGCGCGTGGCCTACGACGAAGCCAGTGGCCAGCTGCTGAGCGCCAGCTACATGGATTACGCCTTGCCGCATGCCGATGGCTTTCGCGCTTTCAAAACCGTGTTCGACGAAAGCGCACCCTGCCTGACCAACAGCCTGGGTGCCAAGGGCGTGGGCGAGCTGGGCACCATCGGCGCCACGCCGGCGGTGGTGAATGCGGTGGTGGATGCGCTTCGAAGCTGTACGTTGTCGGGTCTGGGTTCAGATGCCGCCCGCGTCCAAATGCCGCTGACCAGCGAAACCGTGTGGCGCGCACTGCAGCGCGACTTCGGGCCTGCGCCCTGGCCAGGGCTGGCAGCTTGAGCCTCGCAGTGGTCATGGAACAAACAGAATTCTGGCCGGCCTGCGGCTACGCAGAACTGCAGCGCAGCTCGAGCGACAGCCGCGGCCTGCTGCATGTCACCGACGACTACCTGCGCCTGTTCCTGGCTCGCCCAGAACTGGCACCCGTGGCCGAGAGCTGCGATTCAGAGCGTGCCCTGCACAGCGTGCTGGTGGCGGAACCGCAGCGTGAAGTCAGCGCCGAGCGCCTGGCGCGCCTCAAAGACGCCGACGCGCAAGAGAACTACGCGGTCTATCTGCGCTTTCGCCAGCGTCTGCTGAGCGCTGGCAACCTGCAGGCGGCCTACCTGTCGCTGTTTCGGGGCGACCATGCGGGCGTGGACATCCCGCCGCTGTTCGTGGACCTGTTGGCACAAGTCATCGTGCGCAACCTGCTGGAACAAGATGATGGCGTGGACGCGTTCGAGGCCCGGGCCGGCGAGTTGCTGTTCCGCGCCCAGCGCATCAGCGTGCAAAACGGCCGCGTGCTGGCCGGCGACCGCGACACCCTGGACCTGCTGCACGACACCGCCGGCCTGGGCGAAATCGGCCGCCTGCTGATGCAGGCGCAGGTGCAACCCAAGGCGCTGGATGTGGCCGTGCTCAGCCGCGAAACGACGGCGCGTTACTGGAGCACAGCGGCCGTGGGTCATCACCCCTTGCTGCTCGATCTGAGCCATGAAATCAAACAGGAACTGGGCCATGGCCTGCAATTCACATTGACCAACGCTCAAAGCGGCCTGCCGGCCCTGGCGCGTGTGCTCCAGCGCTGGGTTGCCCAGCTGCTGGGTGTGCAGGTGACGATCACGCCTGTCCAGCGCATCGAAGACACTGCCTGGCGCTGGCATGTGGGCCTGGATGCAGACAGCACGGCCTTGCTGAACGATTTGTACGAGGGTGTGGATGTGACAGCAGAGCGCAGCCGACGGCTCATCAGCCTGTTCCGCCTGGAATTCGCCAACCCAGCCGACATGCGGCCCGATGTCGCCGGCCGCCCTGTCTATCTGGGACTGGCGCACGGTGCTGATGGCGTGATGCGCTGCAAGCCGCAGAACCTGCTGGTCAACCTGCCGGTGCGGGGCCTGTCGTGATGCGCGCCCCACGACGCGACTTGCTGGCCTGGGCGGCCCTGTTTCCTTTGGCCCTGTTTCCGCTGGCCCGTTTCGCGCGGGCACAAACTTCAGCCCAGACTTTGACCGTGGCCGTGGACGACAGCCTGGGCCTGGCCATGCAGGAGGTGGCGCTGGCTTTCGAGGCCCGGCACGGCAGCGTCAGCGTGCGCCTGGTGCCTGGCGCCAGTGGCACCCTGCTGGACCAACTGTCGCGCGAGCTGGAAGCCGACGTGCTGGTGGGCACCGATGCACAAACCGTGGCCACGGGTGTGCAACGCAATTTGCTGGTGCCCGACTTGCGCAGTTCCTTTGCCAGCAACAGCCTGGTGCTGGTGGTGCCTGCCGCGTTGCAGCTGCCGGTGCGCCGCATGTCGGACCTGATGCGGGCTGAAGTGGTGCGCATCGCCATTGGCCGTGAAGCCAGCGTGCCCGTGGGCCGTTACGCGCGAGAGGCCATCGACGCGCAGCGCTTGTGGCCTTCGCTGCAACGCAAGCTGGTCATGGCCGCCAGCGAAACTGAAGTGGCGTCTTTCGTGGCGGCTGCTGATGTGGAAGCCGGCTTCGTTTACGCCACCACGGCAGCGCGTGAGGCCCAGTCGCTGCGCGTGGTGGAAACGCTTTCGACGACCACGCCCATCCGCTATCAAGCCAACGTGGTGGCCGCCAGAGCACAGCAGCCACTGGCCAAAGAATTTGTCGCCTTCTTGCGCACCGATGCGGCCCGGGTCATTTTCAAGCGCCTGGGCTACGGACCGCCTTGATGCGCCAGCCAGCCAAGCCATGAGCGCAGACTCTGAAATGCAGGCCGGCCAGCGCCCCGCTGGCTTGCACCGCGTCGTCATCGTCGGCGGGGGTGCCGGCGGCCTGGAACTGGCCACGCGCCTGGGCGACACCCTGGGCAAAAGCGGCCGCGCGCACATCACCTTGATCGAGCGCGCGCGTTCGCATTTCTGGAAGCCGCACCTGCACGAGATTGCCGCGGGCAGCATGGACCTGCATGCCCACGCCACCGACTACCTGGCGCAAAGCCATTGGCATGGCTTTCGATATCGCGTGGGCGAAATGATCGGCCTGGACCGTGCGCAGCGGCAGGTGGTGGTGGGGCCGGTGGTCGATGAAGACGGCATCGTCGTGACGCCCGGCTACCTGCGCGGCTACGACACGCTGGTGATGGCCGTGGGCAGCAAGACCAACGATTTCGGCACGCCTGGCGTGGCTGAGCACGCCATCGCGCTGGAAACGCCAGCTGACGCACAACGCTTTCACCGCCGGCTGGTCAACGCCTGCCTGCGTGCGCACATGCAGGCCGAGCCGCTGTCGCCCAGGCAGCTGCAGGTGGCCATCATCGGCGCCGGTGCCACGGGTGTGGAACTGGCCGCCGAGCTCCACAAGGCCACGCGCACCCTGGTCAGTTACAACCTGGAAAAGATCGACCCCGAGCGCGACATCCGGCTGAACCTCATCGAAGCCGGCCCGCGCATCCTGCCGGCACTGCCAGAACGCATTGCCGAGGCGGCCACCGAGCTGCTGCGCGGCCTGGGCGTGCGGGTGCGTACGCAATCGCGCGTGACGGCCGTGACTGCAGAAGGCGTGCAACTGGCCAGTGGCGAGCTGCTGCCTGCAGAACTGGTGGTATGGGCCGCCGGCGTGAAAGCCCCGGAATTTTTGGCCGGGCTCGGGTTGGAAGCCAACCGGCTGAATCAACTGGTGGTCAAGTCCACGTTGCAGACGACGCAGGACGACAACATTTTCGCCATCGGCGACTGTGCTGCTGCTCCTTGGCTGGGTTTGAAAGGATCGGCCATTCAAAACGTGCCGCCGCGCGCGCAAGCCGCGCATCAGCAGGCTTCGCATCTGGTCAGGCAACTCAGGCGCCGCATCGCCGGCGAGGTGCCTGCGCCCTGGCGCTACCGAGATTTCGGCTCTCTGGTGTCACTGGGCGAATACAGCACCGTAGGTAACCTGATGGGTTCGCTGGTGGGCGGCAACCTGTGGGTGGAAGGCCTGTTCGCCCGCACCATGTACCTGTCGCTCTACAAGATGCACCAGGTGGCTTTGCATGGCTGGTGGAAAACGGCACTGGGCTCGGCATCGCGCTGGTTGACGCGCGGCACCGAGCCCAGGGTGAAACTTCACTGACTGTCTGGCTAAGTCTTCCTTATCAGGCTCATGACAAATGACACCAGGGCCATCAGCAGGAAGACGAAGAACAGTATTTTGGCGATGCCGACAGCGCCGGAAGCAATGCCGCCGAAGCCAAACACGGCAGCAATGAGGGCGATGACGAAAAAGATGACGGCGTAGCGCAGCATGCTTGGTTCTCCAGGTAGTGGCGGGTTCAGTTACGCACGACGATGCTGTTGCGCACGCCCTTCACACCAGACGTGTTGCGGGCCAGCGATTCAGCCATGCTGCGTTCTTCCGAACTCTTCGCGAATCCTGAAAGCTGCACCGTGCCGTTGAGAGTTTCGACACTGATCGAGGTGGCGGCCACGCTGGGGCTTTCCGCGAACTTGCCTTTGACGCGGGTCGTCAGTGTGGCGTCGTCGATGTATTCGCCGACCGTGGACTGGTCGCGGGCCACGGCGCAGC
Source organism: Burkholderiales bacterium (assembly GCA_038209585.1). Lineage (GTDB taxonomy): Bacteria > Pseudomonadota > Gammaproteobacteria > Burkholderiales > Burkholderiaceae_C > Rubrivivax. The sequence continues at coordinate 31,875 of JBBQXN010000009.1, read as the reverse complement.
CGGTGGTCAGGGTGGCCATGCCCAGCGCGCCGGCAGCTGCCAGGGCCAGAATCAGGGGACGTGTGTTCATTGCAGTACTCCTCGGGGTGTCTTGCGACGTTAGGGTCATTCGATGCCTCGATGGTGGTCCCCGCCCCGACCGCTGCGCCTAGGCGGCAGCCGTTGTCGGCTGTCAGACAGCGACTACAGCCTGTGGCCAAAAACGAGTGACAACCCTGGACTAGAGCGCTGGACTAGAGCGCTGGACTAAAGCGCGTGACCACAACCCGCGCCTACAGTCCACGCAAAACGCGGCCCAGTTCCCGCAAGCTTTCCAGGTTGTGGGCCGGCAGGAACCGGTCCACGTTGGGCAGCATGGCGCGTATGCCCGCTGCGCGCGGCTGAAAGGCATCGAAGCGCAACAGCGGGTTCAGCCACACCAGTTGCCGGCAGCTTTTATGCAGGCGCTCCATTTCGAAGCGCAGCTTGTCGCAGCCCGGGTCGTCAGCACCGCCATGCTCCAGCCCGTCGCTGATGAGCAGCACGGTGCAGCGCCCGCCGGCCACGCGGCGCGCCCAGTGGCGGTTGAAGTCTTGCAGGCACTGCGTGATGCGCGTGCCGCCCGACCAGTCCTGCACGTCGCGCACGACGCGGGCCACAGCGATGTCGGGGTCGCGCTGGCGCAGCGCGCGCGTGGTGCGCGTGAGCCGGGTGCCGAAGACGAAGCTTTCCACGCGCGCGTCTGCATGGCCCACCGCATGCGTGAAGTGCAACAGCATGCGCGAATAGCGGCTCATGCTGCCCGAGATGTCGGCCAGCACCACCAGCGGCGCGGGCTTCTGGGCGCGCTTGCGCCAGCGCAGTTGGGGCCAGTCGCCGCCATGGCGCACCACAGCCTGCAGCGTGGCCCGGCCGTCGATGCGCGCGCCGCTCCCCGGGCCCGCTGCACGCACCTGACGCCGTGTGGCGACGGGTGCAAAAAGCGGGCCCATCTGACGCAGCAAGGCCTGCGCGGCGCGCCATTCTTCAGCCGTCATGGTCTCGAAATCGGCCTTCTGCAGCAGTTCCCGCTCGCTCCAGGTGAGCGTGGCATCGACTTCGATCTTCTCGGGCGGCGGCGGTGGCTTGGGTGCGCCCGGCAGGTGCGGAAACAGCGCTTCACCCAGGCGTCGGTTCTCGGGCGGCGCGCTGGCTTCTGTCTTGGCCTGCACGCGCGGCAGCAGCATGGCCATCATGCGGCCTGCAATGTCGGGGTCGCGCCAGTAGATGTGGAAAGCCTGCTCGAACAGTTCGCGGTGCTCGATGCGGTCGATCAGACAGGCGGCCAGGGTGTCGTGGAAGTCTTGTCTGCTTTCCAGACCTGCGATCTGCAGCGCCTGCAAGGCCAGCTGGATGCGGTCGGTGGGCACGGGCATGCCGGCGTTGCGCAGCACGCGGCCGAAGTGCATCACGTTGGTCGCCAGATGGGCCGGCCCGGTGCCATCGGGCTTGTCGCCCACTGCAGTCATCCGGCGCTTTGCGCCTCGCTGCGCAGCTGCGTCAGCATCTGCGCCGCTTCGCTGCCCTGCACCTTGGCAATGTCGTCCTGGTACTTCAACAGCACACCCAACGTGTTGTTGACGGTTTCGGGGTCGAGTTGGAGGGCGTTGAGTTCCATCAGCGCACGCGTCCATTCGATGGTCTCGGCGATGCCCGGCAGCTTGTACAGCTCCACCGCGCGCAATCGCTGCACGAAGGCCACCACTTCGGCTGCCAGCTTCTGCGGCGCGCCGGGCACGCGGCGCGCCAGGATTTCGCTTTCGCGCGCGGCGTCAGGGAACCCCACCCAGTGGTACAGGCAGCGGCGCTTCACCGCGTCGTGAATCTCGCGCGTGCGGTTGCTGGTGAGCACGACGATGGGCGGATGCGTGGCTTTCACGGTGCCGTATTCGGGAATCGTGATCTGAAAGTCAGACAGCACTTCCAGCAAGAACGCCTCGAAAGGCTCGTCAGCACGGTCGAGCTCGTCGATGAGCAACACGGGTGCTGCGGGCTGCGCCGGGTCGATGGCCTGCAGCAGCGCTCGCCGAGTGAGGAAGCGGTCGGTGAAGAGCTCTCGCGCCAGCGCATCGCGGCCCCGGTCCGATTCGGCCATGCGGATCTCCAGCATCTGCCGCGCGTAATTCCATTCGTAGGCGGCCCCGGCCAGGTCCAGGCCTTCATGGCATTGCAGACGGATCAGCGGGCGCTGCAGCATGGCCGCCAGCGTCTTGGCGATCTCTGTCTTGCCGGTGCCGGGCTCGCCTTCCAGAAACAGCGGGCGCTGCAGTTTGAGCGAAAGAAACAAGGTGGTGGCCAGCGCGCGTTCGGCCACGTAGTCGTGCGCCAGCAGCAGGGCTTGCGTCTCATCGATGCTTCGGGGCAGGATGGGCAGGGTGGGCTCAGTCATGGCGCTGTTTTAACGCTTGCCCGCGCTTCGCGCTCGATCTGCACACCCAGGCCTTGCACATCATCGAACTTGTTCGGCTTGACTACGCGCACACGCACCCAGGAAGCGCCGAATTCACGGAGCAGGATGTCGGCGATGGCTTCGGCCAAGGCTTCCAGCATGTGCAGCCGGTGCTCGACCATCAGGCGCAGCAAACGCGTGCGCACGACGGAATAGTCGATGGTGTCGCGAATGTCGTCGGTATCGCAAGCGCGGGCATGTGCCACGCCGGCCTGCACGTCGACGACCACGGGCTGAGGCATGTCCTCGCCTTCATGGATGCCGATCACTGTTTCGGCGCGCAGGCCTTCAATCAGAACGAGGTCCATCAGAGTGCAGTTTGGGGGTCAGGGGCGGCTCTTCACCGATCTGCGCATTGTGCTTTGCCACGCAAAACACAGCGCGCCGTCGCCCTAGCGCTGCAGCAAACCCCAGTTCAGCGCCACCCAGGTCAACTCGGACTGATTGCTCACTTGCAGCTTTTGCTTGATGTTGTAGAGATGCGTGCCCACGGTTGCGGGTGCCAGGTTCAGGTTCTGCGCAATCTGCGCCACGTTCAGGGCTTGCGCGGTGTGGGTGTCGACATAGGCCTGGTTGGCCGCCACTGCCGTAACGGCGGCGATCAAGGCTTCGGGCGCACTGCGCTTGGCGAGGTAGCCCAAGGCACCGGCGCGCAGCGCGCGACGTGGGTGCGCGGTGTCTTCATGCGCTGAAAGCGCCAGGATGCGCGCTCTGGAGTCTTGCGCCAGCAGCCTGCGCACGGCCTCCAGGCCGCCCATGCCGGGCATCGACAAGTCCATCACCACCGCATTGGGCAGCACGTGCGCGCGTGCGCGTAGTCGCTGCAGGCCTGCTCGCCGCTGTCGCATTCGGCGGCGACCCCGATGTTGGCATTCGCCAGCAGCATGCGAAAACCCATGCGTACCAGAGCGTGGTCATCTACCAGCATGACGCGGATCATGTTGCTACCTGCGCCAGCGGCAACTGCAGGCGAAGCACCGCGCCACCCTGCTCGCCGGGCTTGAGTTCCACGCTGCCGCCCAGCGATTGCGCGCGCTCGGTCATCCAGCGCACGCCATGGTGGCCTGCGTTTTCAGCTGCGCTTTCAGCTGCGTTCCTAGCTGCGTCGGTATCCAGCGCGGCAGCGTCAGGTGCAGACGCGTTGCACGCCCGTGGCGAAGCGCGTTGGCCAGGCCTTCCTGGGCGGCGCGGTAAACAGTCAAGGCGCTGTCTGAAGGCAGGGGCGGCAATGGAATGGTGGTCACGGCCTGCGGCGGTTCGACCCAACGCGCAAACCAGGCAGGCGCGTCGCGCCCGGTCTTGTAGGGCGAAGCCGGTGAGGTGCAGAGCACACGGCCAGTCTCGTCCTGCAGGTTGATGTCGTTGGAGCGCAGGCGCCCCATGCCTTGCAGGAAAGTCAGCAGCGCCGGCTGGCCCTGGTCTGCATGGCGCAGGGCCGTGCGGTCCAGCAATTACGCTGCAACGCGGTTGGCAGCTACCACTTCTTCGCGTACCGACTCGCGCGCATGGCGCCATTGCAGCCACAACAAGGCCGCTACAAAAGACAGCGTGAACACGCCGACGATCACGTTGATCTGCAGCCGCAGGCTCCAGGCCTCGCCTTTCACGTGCTGCAGATGAATTGGCCGGGCTCGGGCTGGCTGGGCAAGCCCGTCGAATCAGCCCACCGCGCGCGCCGCCAGCACGGGGATGAGCGCGGCGCGGTATTCGGCAGAACCGTGCAGGTCGCTGTTCAGTTCATCGGCAGGCACCTTCTCGCCGGCCAGCGCAGCAGCGCTCCAGTTCGCTGCCAGCTTGGCTTCCAGGCTGCTGGCGCGGAACACGCCGCCTGCACCCGCGCCCGTGACCGCCACGCGCACGCCCTCGGGACCTTTGCTGACGAACACGCCGACGATGGAGAACCGGCTCGCCGGCTGCTTGAACTTCTGCCAGCCGGATTTCTCGGGCACCGGGAAGCTGACGGCCGTGATGACTTCGTCCTCTTCCAGCGCCGTGGTGTACAGGCCCTGAAAAAAGTCTTCTGCCGTGAGTGTGCGGCGGTCGGTGTGCACCGTGGCGCCCAGGCCCAGCACGGCGGCGGGGTAGCAGGCTGCAGGGTCGTTGTTGGCCAGGCTGCCGCCCAGCGTGCCGCGGTTGCGCACCTGGCGGTCACCGATGTGGCTGGCCAGTTCGGCCAGGGCGGGGATCGCCTGTTGCACCTCGGCAGATGCTGCCACGGCGGCATGCGTGGTGCCCGCGCCGATGGTCAGTTTGCCGCCTTCCAGCTTGATGCCTTTCATGTCGGCGATGGCGTTGACGTCCACCAGCGCGCTGGGGGCGATCAGGCCCAGCTTCATCGACTGCAGCAGCGTCTGGCCGCCGGCAATCAACTTGGCATCGGACTGGCCCGCGGCGCGCACCGCATCGGCCACGCTGGCGGGGTTGTGAAACTCGAAAGCTTGCATGTTCTTTTCCTTGGTCCGACTGCGTTCAGTGCACGCCGTTGATGATCTTCCACACCGTGTGCGGCGTGGCCGGCATCGGCACGTCTTTCACGCCCAGGGCATGGCAGATGGCGTTGATGACGGCCGGCGGGCTGCCAATGGCACCGGCTTCGCCGCAGCCCTTCACGCCCAGCGGGTTGTGCGTGCAGGGTGTGCCCTTGACGGTCTCGACAACGAAATTCGGAAAATCATCGGCGCGCGGCATGGCGTAGTCCATGTAGCTGCCGGTGAGCAGCTGGCCACTGTCTTCGTCGTAGATGCAGTTCTCTATCAAGGCCTGCCCGATGCCTTGCGCCAGGCCGCCGTGAACCTGACCTTCGACGATCATGGGGTTGACGACGTTGCCGAAGTCATCCACCGCGGTGAAGCGGTCCACGCGCACCACGCCCGTGGCCGGGTCGATTTCCACCTCGCAGATGTAGGTGCCTGCCGGGTAGGTGAAGTTGGTGGGGTCGTAGAAGGCGTTCTCGTTCAGGCCGGGTTCCAGTTTGTCGTGCGGGAAGTTGTGCGGCACGTAGGCGGTCAGGCTGACGCTGGCAAAAGGCACGCTCTTGTCGGTGCCCGCCACCTTGAACACGCCATCTTCGAATTCGATGTCGGTGTCGGCTGCTTCCAGCAGGTGGGCCGCGATCTTCTTGCCCTTGGCGATGACCTTGTCCAGCGCCTTGACGATGGCCGTGCCACCCACCGCCAGCGAACGGCTGCCGTAAGTGCCCATGCCGAACAGCACCTTGCCGGTGTCACCATGCTCGATGGTGATGTCGTCCAGCGGAATGCCCAGCTTGTCGGCCACCACCTGCGCGAAAGTCGTCTCATGGCCCTGGCCGTGGCTGTGGCTGCCGGTGAAGACCGTCACCTTGCCGGTGGGGTGCACGCGCACTTCGCCCGCCTCGAACAAGCCGGCGCGCGCGCCCAGAGCACCGGCCACGGCGCTGGGGGCGATGCCGCAGGCTTCGATGTAGGCGCTGTAGCCCATGCCGCGTTTCATGCCCTTGGCTTCGGACTCGGCCTGGCGCGCAGCGAAGCCGGCCACATCGGCCAGTTCGATGGCGCGGGTCATGGTGACGTTGTAGTCGCCCGTGTCATACGTCAGGCCCACGGGTGTGGCGTAGGGAAAGCTGGTGATGAAGTTGCGGCGACGCAGCTCGGCCGGGTCGATGCCCAGTTCATGCGCAGCCGTTTCCACCATGCGTTCCACCGTGTAGGTGGCTTCGGGCCGGCCGGCGCCGCGGTAAGCGTCTACCGGCGCGGTGTTGGTGAACACCGACTTCACCGTGCAGCTGATCTTCGGCGTCTTGTACTGGCCCGCCAGCAGCGTGGCGTACAGGATGGTGGGCACGGCCGTGGAGAAGGTGCTGAGATAGGCGCCCAGGTTGGCCGTGGTGTTGACGCGGAAACCCAGGAAGATGCCGTCCTTGTCGATGGCCAGTTCGGCCGTGGTCAGGTGGTCGCGGCCATGGGCGTCTGACAGGAAGGCTTCGCTGCGCTCGGCCACCCACTTGATCGGCCGGCGCACCTGCTTGCTGGCCCAGACGAGCGCGGTTTCTTCGCCGTACAGGAAGATCTTGCTGCCGAAGCCGCCACCCACATCGGGCGCCACCACGCGCATCTTGTGCTCGGGAATACCCAGCACGAAGGCGCACATCAGCAGCCGTTCGACGTGTGGATTCTGGTTGGCCACATACAAGGTGTAGCTGTCGTCGGAAGGATTCCAGGCTGCGTTGGCAGCGCGCGGCTCGATGGCGTTGGGGGCCAGGCGGTTGTTGCGGAAAGTCAGCTTGGTGACATGGGCGGCGCCGGCGAAAGTGGCGTCCGTGCCTTCCTTGTCGCCGATGTGCCAGAGGTAGCACTGGTTGTCGCTGGCTTCGTCGTGCACGGCCGCACCGGTCTTGGTCACGTCGCTGATGTCGATGACGGCCGGCAGCACCTCGTATTCGACCTCGATCATGTCGCGTGCGGCCTGCGCTTGTTCCAGCGTCTCGGCCACCACCAGGGCCACGCGGTCGCCCACGTAGCGCACCTTGCCGTGCGCGATGACCGGGTGCTTGGGCTCCTTCATCGGTGAGCCGTCGATGTTGTTGATGAGCCAGCCGCAGGGCAGGCCGCCGATGTCCTTGAAATGGTCGCCGGTGTAGACGCCCAGCACACCCGGCGCGTCTGTGGCAGCGCTGGTGTTCAGGCTGCTGATCCTGGCGTGCGCATGTGGGCTGCGAAGGAACACACCGTAGCTCTGATGCGCGAGCTGAATGTCGTCGGTGTACTGGCCCACGCCGGTGAGGAAGCGCGTGTCTTCACGGCGGAGGACGTTCTGGCCGATGAAACCTTGTCTTGCGTTCATGTGCGGATGCTCCTGAAGTTAGGCCAGTGCCCGGGTGGCGTCAGCCGCCTGCACCACGGCCTTGACGATGTTCTGGTAGCCCGTGCAGCGGCACATATTGCCCTCCAGGCCTTCGCGGATCTTCGCTTCGCTGCTGCAGTCGTGGTTCTGCACCAGGTCGATAGCGCTCATCACCATGCCCGGTGTGCAGAAACCGCATTGCAGGCCATGGCATTGGTTGAAGGCGGTTTGCATCGGATGCATCTCGCCCTGCGCGCTGGCCAGGCCTTCGATCGTCGTCAATTGGCTGCCGGCGGCCTGGGTGGCCAACATGGAGCAGGCCTTCACCGCGCGGCCGTCCAGGTGCACGGTGCAGGCACCGCACTGGCCGGTGTCGCAGCCGGTGTGCGTGCCGGTCAGGCGCAGGTGTTCACGAATGAATTCGACCAGCAAGGTGTTGGGCGCGACTTCGCGCTTGACAGCCTTGCCATTGACGGTGAGAGACAACAGAGCCATGAACGGTTCTCCGGTAAGGGATGAGGTTGCCCTAAGCATAGACAGCGCCCGGGCAGACGCAACAGGGAAAGCGCGGGTGTGCTGTCGTGGGTTTGGCGCGGGGTGGCGCGGGCCGGGGTGGGGCGGGAGCTATTTCAGGCGGGTGACCCAGAGCCTGCATCTGTCCCGCTGTTGCGCACGGCCTGAGCCTCGTACTGCCGGGGCAGGAACACCCGAAAGACCGTTCCACGGGCGGGCTTGGAGTCGAGCTCGATCGAGCCGTCCAGAATTTCGGACAGGCGCTTGACGATGGAAAGCCCGATACCTTCGCCTGGGCCCTGCGCGTCGGGCAGGGGATCGGGTGCAGGCACGGGTGCAGGCGCAGGTTCAGGTGCAGGCTTTATTGCCGCAGGGTCCAAGCCATGCGATGCCAGGGCCGAGTTGGTATCTGCATCGTGGGCCAATTGCGTGGCCTGTTCCATCGCGCCGGCCATCGGTCCGCTGGGGCCCGCCTGAAAGCCCGGGCCCGTGTCTTCAACGCTCAGCAGCCAGCGCTTGCGGTCGTCGGCTTCGCTGTCGCTGTTGCCCCAGTCCACCGTCACGCCCCCCTGTTGTGTGTATTTGATGGCATTGAGGATCAGGTTCTGCGCCAGACGGCGCAGCTTGACGGCGTCGCCTTCCACGGTGAAGGAAGGCGGGCCCTGCCAGCGCAGAAACAGGCCGCGCTGCTGCGCAGAAGGCAGCAGCCCTTCGCACAGGGCAAGCAGTAGCGCTCCTGCGTCGAAGTGCGAGAGCGAGCGTTCTTCGCGCCCGGCCTGCAGTCGCGCCAGGTCGGTCACGTCATCGAGCAGGTGGTGCAAGGCGCTCACGTTGCGCTGCAGCATGCGCAAAAAGCTGTTGGTCCGGTCGTCGAGTCCCGCGATGAACGTCAGGCCGGCAGTGACGTTGGACACCACACCCACGTTGCCACGCAAGTCGTGCGCGATTTCCTGCCACAGCTCGCCTCGCTGGCGTTCGAGCTCGCGCACCGCCTCCAGCGCCTTCTCGAGCTGGGTCAGGTGCTCATCCGCTTCAGCCCGCTGGAGCCGGAAGTACTGCGCCGCGCTCTCTTCGATGCCGATGGTGCAGGTGCTGGCCCAGCGCCTGCGTGCATTGCGCATGACGCCCGGGTCGAGCTGCGGGTGCGCCGCCGCGTAGGCCTCCAGCTCGTCGACGACGCAGATGTTCAGGCAGCCGAGTTCACGTACCACTTCGCGCAGGTCGTAGCCCTGCTGCCAGCGGTGAATGCCGTGGGCGGCGGCTGGGTCGGTGGCTGCGTCTTCCTGCTGCCCTTCCGGCGCACCGAGTTCGCGCTCGAAAGTCAGCAGCACGGTCGGGATGTGGTCGTTGAGCTGGGCACGCGGCAGCGCGTTGCCCGAGGTCAGGCTGGGATCGAGATGAAGCGCCTCTCGCCAGCTGCGCATGATGGCGGCCTGGCGCGCGCCCAGGAAAGCCCCGAGCTCGGACAGTTCGGTGTGAAACGACGGCATCGATGCCCCTTGAAGAGGAAGTCAGCTTGACATTGTCGCGCTCTAAACACCTACCTCTTTGCCGCTGATGAGGGCGCCTGCGCCCAGACGAGGTCCGCAGGCTTGCACTCAGACAACGCGTCGCTTCTTAACTCGAAGCCCGCACTTCCTCGATGCTGGTCACACCTGCCAACACTTTTTCGATGCCGTCCTGGCGCAGCGTACGCATGCCTTCGCCCAGGGCGAAGCGCTGCAGTTCGTCGGCGCGTGCGCCGGTCTGGATCAGGTGGCGCAGGCCGCGCGACACCATCATCAGCTCGTGGATGCCGGCCCGGCCGCGGTAGCCGGTGCCGCTGCAGTCGTCGCAGCCCACGGCCTTGTAGCGCATCAGGCGGCCTTCGCTGCCTTCGGGGTCGCCGATGCCGCGGGCGCCGAAGCGCTGGCGCCAGTCGGCCAGCACGGCGTCAACATCGGGCGCGCCTTCCACGCCTTGCAGGATGTGCTGATAGTCGTGCAGCAGCTCTTCTTCTTCTTCAGCGCTGGCCTCGGTCGCCGTGCGGCATTTCAGGCACAGCCGGCGCACCAGGCGCTGCGCCAGCACGCCCAGCAGTGCGTCTGCAAAGTTGAACGGGTCCATGCCCATGTCCAGCAAACGCGTCACCGTTTCTGGTGCGCTGTTGGTGTGCAGGGTGCTCAGCACCAGGTGGCCGGTCAGGCTGGCCTCGATGGCCACCTGCGCTGTTTCCTTGTCGCGGATCTCGCCCACCATCACCACATCGGGGTCGGCGCGCAAGAAAGCGCGCAAGGCCTTGGCGAAGGTCCATTCGATCTTCGGGTTCACCTGCACCTGGCGCAAACCGGCCTGGGTGATCTCGATCGGGTCTTCGGCCGTCCAGATCTTGCGTTCAGGCGTGTTGATGACGCTCAGCGCCGAATGCAGGGTGGTGGTCTTGCCTGAACCCGTGGGGCCCACGCACAGCAGCATGCCGTAAGGCCGTTCGGCCGCTTCCTTGAAGCGCTTCAGGTTGCTGGGGCTCAGGTTCAGCTTGTCCAGCGGGATGGGCTTGCTCGAAGCCAGCAGGCGCATCACCGCGTCTTCACAGTTGCTGTGCGTGGGGATGGTGGCTACGCGCAGTTCCAGCTTGCTGCCTTGCACGAACTTGCTGAAGTTGATCTTGCCGTCTTGCGGCTTGCGGCGTTCGCTGATGTCCAGGTCGCACATGATCTTCAGGCGCGCCAGCAGGGCATTGCGGTAGGTGTGCGGCAGTTCGAGGTAAGGCCGCAAATGCCCGTCTTTGCGGAAGCGGATGTTCACGCGTTCGCGCCCGGCGCGGCATTCGATGTGGATGTCGCTCACGCCCTGGGCATGGGCTTCCTGGATCATGCTGTTGATCAGGCGCACCAGGGTGTTGTCGCTTTGCTCGATGGAGGAATCGTCGCCGCCTGCTCCAGCCTCACCGGCGTTTTCGTTTTCCATGCTGGCCAGCAGCTTGCTGGCGTCGCCAGGCTCGTAGTCGGCCACGACGATGGCGTCGCCGCTGCGCGGGCCACGGGTGCCGGCACCGATCTTTTCGTAAGCCTTTGCGATGGCCGCGCCCAGCACGCCGCTGCGCGCCAGTACCGGCACGATCTTGCCTTGGGCTGCAAATTCCAGCTCATCGATGGCGCGGCCATTGGTCGGGTCTTCCAGCGCCACGACCAGGCGGCCACCGCGCAGCATCAGCGGCAGCGCCGGGGTGCGCTGCGCAACCGGGAAGGGCAGGCGCGTCACCGCTTCCATTTCGGTGGGAAAGCTGCTCACGTCCACCAGCGGGTAGCCCATCTTGCGGGCCAGCGCGGTTTGCAGGTCGACCCGTGACACCAGGCCTTTGCGCACCAGCAATTCGCCCAAGGGCACGCTGCGGTCGCTGCGCTGCTGCAGCAGCGCTTCTTCCAGCTGCACTTCGGTGATGAACCCCAAAGCACTGAGCGCTTCGCCTATGCGCACCATGGGCATCTTCGCCTGGTGCGCGATGGCGGTGTCCAGCTCAGCCGGGGTGATGATCTGCTTGACGATGAGGATGTCGCCCAGCTTGCGCTGGCGCAACTGCTGCTGCTCTTCCAGCGCGTCTTGAACCTGCTCAGGCGTAGCAGCGCTGTCTTCAAGCAAGGCCTGGCCGATGCGAATGCCCACGTCGAAATCAGCGTAAGCGCTGGCAGGCACGAACACGCGTCGCACCGCGCCGCCGATGTCTACCGGTTCGAACAGAAACAGCCCGCAGGTTTCCTGCTGGTGGCCCACCGTCAGGCCCTCCCAGCTGCTGCCGTCCTTGAACAACAGCTTGAAAGGCTGGGGCGGTCTCTGTACCAGCAGGTCGGCTTCGCTCTCTTCGCTTGGCGGCGGCAGCACGGCCAGCGGTTGGGCCAGTCGAAGGCGGCGGAACTGGTCAAACTGAACGGTGATGGCGGAGCGGGCTGAACCCAGCCGGAATTGCAAGGAACAGGCCGCGGTATCGAAAGCCACCATGCGCCCGACCATGCGCTGGCCGTTCAGTCCTTCGATTTCGCAAGGGTCATCTGTCGAGATCGTCTGGCTCAGGCCGTAGCGCGCCAGTCCTGGCGTGGGCCAGCTGAAGGCCGCCATGGCAGGCAAGCCCGCCTCTCGTCCCAGGGGCACCGACTGCAGCGGCGGTGATGACATGTCCGACATGACCTGTTCCTTGCAATTGCCTGGCCACGCAAGCACAGCCGGGGAACAGCGGCGGGTCTCGAACCAGTCGTAGATTGCAGGGGCATGCTAGGCCGCGAGCCGGGGCTGCGAAGCCGAAATATGCAGCAACAAGGGCAGCCTGTTCGTCGGGATGAAGGCACGCCTGTTCGGCCAGGTGCTGCGGCTGCGGCACCATCGGCCATGAACCTGCGATTCGTCGAAGCCTTCCACTGGGCTGTCACGCTCAAGAGCGTCACGCGCGCGGCGCACAAGCTGTGCGTCACGCAGTCGGCACTTTCAAGCCGCATCGCCGCGCTGGAAAGCGAACTGGGCGTGCTCTTGTTCGACCGCCGCGACAAGCAGTTCAGCCTGACGGCCGCCGGCGTGCGCTTTCAGCGCCATGCCGAAAGACTGTTGAATGTGCAGCGCGAGATCAAGGAAGAGTTCGGCAATGAGAGCCAGCGCCCGCTTTCGCTGCGTCTGGGCGTGATCGAATCGGTGCTCCATTCCTGGCTCATCCCCTGGCTGCAGGCCGTGCGTGCCGAACACCCGGCGCTGGAACTGGCCCTGACAGTGGAAACCTCGCCCGTGTTGCTGGACCAGCTTCAGCGCGGCACGCTGGATCTGATCCTGGCGGCCCTGCCTGCGCATGGCGAGGGCGTGCGCACGCGTGCGCTGGCACCCATGCCGATGGTCTTCGTCGGCGCAGCGCCGCGCTATCCGCGCAGTTCACGCAAACGCCGAACCCTGGCCGAGTTGGCAGCCAGCGACGAACTGCTCACTTTCCAGCGCGGCTCGCAGCCCCATGTCAGTTTGCTGGACATGTGCAGACTGGCCGGCGTGGACGCGCCCCGCGTTCACACCATCTCTTCCATTTCTGCCATGGTGCAGCTGGTCGAAGAAGGGTTGGGCGTGGCCACGCTGCCGCAGACGGCAGTGGCCAGGCTGGCCAGGCACCTGCCGCTCACGGTGCTGCGCTGCGATGTCGAACTGGCGCCCTTGCCCATCCACCTGAGCTGGCGCGACGACCCGGCTGCCGGTGCGGCCGAGCGCATGGCGCAAGCCGTGATGTCTTTCCAGCGCGCCTTTCCAGCACCAGATAGCTCATCGAAAAAAGTGATGAAGTAAGAGATGAATTAATTGTTTGCCTGTTTGTGTAGCCGGCTTTCAGAATGCACGAAGCTCATGGAAATGCAAATGCCGAAGCACCTGTCCAGCCCTGATCTGGCGCCCACGGTCCTGCGGGCCAGCTGCCGCAGCGGCGCATTCAGCGGCCACACCGGCGGCATGGCACAGCGCCATGTGCAGGGCAACCTGGTCGTGCTGCCCGAGGCCTGGGCCAGCGATTTCCTGCGCTTCTGCCAGCGCAACCCCAAGCCCTGCCCCCTCTTGGCCGTGGGCGAACCTGGAGACCCCGGCTTGCCCGGGTTGGGGGCAGACATCGACCTGCGGCACGACTTGCCGAAGTACCGCGTCTGGCGCCACGGCGAGCTGGCTGAAGAAGTCACCAGCATCGCCGCGCTGTGGACAGCAGACAGCGTGGGCTTCGTGCTGGGTTGTTCATTCAGCTTCGAGCAAGCGCTGATGGACGAAGGCGTTCGCCTGCGCCATGTCGAGCAGGGCCGCAACGTGGCCATGTTCAACACCGACATCGCCACCCAGCCCGCCGGCCCGTTCAAAGGCCCGCTGGTGGTGACGATGCGGCCCTTGAAGGCGGCTGACGCCATTCGGGCGGTGCAGATCACATCGCGCTACCCAGCGGTTCACGGTGCCCCGGTTCACTTGGGCGACCCGGCACTCATCGGCATCAAGAACCTGGCTCAGCCCGACTACGGCGACGCGGTGGATGTGTACGCTGACGAGCTGCCGGTGTTCTGGGCCTGCGGCGTCACGCCCCAGGCAGCGCTGGCGCAAGCGCGATTGCCGCTGGTCATCACCCACGCGCCGGGCGCCATGCTCGTCACAGACTTGCTCAACCATCAACTTGCCAGCTTTTAGTTTCTGCCCCGTTCCTTTTTGTCCCGCAACCCCTGGAGACCTTCGATGAAAAAGACCGCCTCATTTTTGCTGTTCGCTGCTGCCTGCATCACTGTCAGCACCACGGCCCTGGCCCAGACCAAATGGGACCTGCCATCAGGTTATGGCGGCAACACCTTCCAGGTGCAGAACCTGCAGTGGTTTGCCGAAGAAGTGGACAAGGCCACAGCCGGCCAGCTCAAGCTCACCGTGCACCCCGGCGCGTCGTTGTTCAAGGCCAACGAGATCAAGCGCGCGGTGCAAACCGGCCAAACGCAGATCGGCGAATTCATCCTCTCAGGCGCGGCCAACGAAAACGCGCTGTTCGGTGTGGACGCCATTCCTTTCCTGGCCACCACCTATGCCGAAGCGAAGAAGCTGAACGACGCCTCTGTGCCCGCGCTGGACAAGCTGTTGGCCACCCAGGGCATGAAGCTGCTGTACACCGTGCCCTGGCCTGGGCAGTCGCTGTACAGCAAGAAGCCCGTGGTGTCGCTGGCCGACATGAAGGGCACGAAGATGCGCGCCTACAACCCGGCCACCACGCGCATTGCTGAATTGATTGGCGCGCAGCCGGTCACCATTCAGTTGGCTGAGCTGCCGCAGGCGCTGGCCACTGGCGGCGTGGACAATTTCCTCACCAGCAGTGCCAGCGGCGTGGACAGCAAGCTCTACGAGCAAGTGAAGTATTTCTACGACGTCAATGCCTGGCTGCCGCGCAATGCCGTGGTGGTGAACCTCAAGGCCTTCGAAGCGCTGGACAAGGCAGCGCAGGCCGCCGTGCTGAAAGCGGCGGCGTCAGCCGGTGAGCGCGGCTGGAAGATCAGCGACCAGAAAGACGATGAATATCTAAAAGAACTGGTGGCCAAGGGCATGACGGTGGACCGCAGCAGCGCCAAGCTCAAAGCCGAGATGAAAGCCATCGGCGAACGCATGACGGCCGACTGGCTGAAACAGGCCGGTGCCGAGGGCCAGGCCGTGCTGGATGCGTACCGTAAATGAGCGTGAACAGGTCTAGATAAGCACAAACCATGCGGCGCGCTCTGGACAGCTTTTACGGTGCGCTGATGGCGCTGGCGGCCTGCTCGATGGTGGTCGCCTTCGCCAGCGTGGTGCTGGGTATTGCAGACCGCCGCTTTGCCCTGGGCTTTCGCGGGCTGGACGCCTATGCCGGCTATGCCATCGCAGCAGCGCTGTTCCTGGCCTTGCCGGGCACGCTGCAAAGCGGTGAGCACATCCGCGTGTCTTTGTTGCTCAAGCGCGTGCCTGCAGCCTGGCGGGCGGGGCTGGAATGGTGGAGCTTGATTGCGGGCGTGGCCTTGAGCGCTGCGCTGGCCTACTACGCCTGCCGACTGGTTTGGGTTTCGCACCTGACGAACGACATCTCGCAAGGCAGCGACGCCACGCCGCTGTGGCTGCCGCAACTGGCCATGGCGCTGGGCTGCGTGGGCTTGGCGGTCGCCATGGCGGATGCGCTGTGGTCGCGGGCGCGCGGGCAGCCGTTCGAGCGCAGCCGCGGGGCTGAAGCTGCAAGCGAAGCCGCACGCATGGAATGAGCTTGACCATCTCCCATTTACCCGCAGGCTGCTGAGAACGCTCATGGACATCGGCATTGCCGCATTGCTGATCGTGTTGTTGCTGGCCGTGCTGGCTTCGGGTTTCTGGATCGGCCTGGCCTTGCTGGGCGTGGCCATGCTGGCCATGGAAGTCTTCACCAGCCGCATGGTGGGCGACAGCATGGTCTTCACCATCTGGGGCAGCACCAGCAACTGGACGCTCACCGCCTTGCCGCTGTTCTTGTGGATGGGTGAAATCCTGTTTCGGTCTCGGCTGACCGCCGACATGTTCAAGGGCCTGTCGCCCTGGCTCAACCGCATTCCGGGGCGCTTGCTGCACGCCAACGTGATCGGCTGCGGCATTTTCGCGGCGGTCTCGGGCAGCAGTGCCGCCACCTGCGCCACCATCGGCAAGATCACCCTGCCTGAGCTCAAAAAGCGCGGCTACCCCGACAACATCAGCATGGGATCGCTGGCGGGTGCAGGCACCTTCGGTTTGCTCATCCCGCCGTCGATCATCATGATCGTCTACGCCGTGGCCACCGACGTGTCCATTGCCCGGCTGTTCGTCGCTGGCGTGGTGCCGGGCGTGCTCTTGATGCTGCTGTTCAGCAGCTACATCATGTTGTGGGCCCTGCGCCATCCTGAGCAAGTGCCTGCCGGCGACCCGGGCATGCGCTTGGTTGACAAGCTGCGCGCCGGCAAGCACCTGCTGCCCGTGGTGTCCCTCATCGCGCTGGTCATCGGCGCCATCTACACAGGCGTGGCCACGGCCACGGAATCTGCGGCGCTGGGGGTGGCGGGCTCGCTCGTGCTGAGCCGTCTGGAAGGCAGCCTGACCTGGGCCAGCTTCAAGGAAGGTTTGTATGCCGCCTGCCGCGTGTACTGCATGATCGGTCTGATCCTGGCCGGCGCTTCTTTCCTGACGCTGGCCATGGGCTTCATCGGCTTGCCGCGCGAAATTGCGGCGTTCATCGGCGGCCTGCAGTTGTCGCCTTTCTGGCTGCTGATGTTGCTGGTGGGTTTCTTCATCGTGCTGGGTTGTTTCCTGGACGGCATCAGCATGGTCGTGCTGACCATGGCCGTGCTGCTGCCCACGGTGCAGGCTGCCGGCATCGACCTGATCTGGTTCGGCGTGTTCGTGGTGCTGGTGGTTGAAATGGCGCAGATCACACCGCCCGTAGGCTTCAACCTGTTCGTGCTGCAGGGGCTGACAGGCAAAGAGCTGCCCTACCTGGCGCGCACGGCGCTACCCTTCTTCGCCCTGCTGCTGTTGGCCACAGGGCTGATCTATGTTTTCCCGCAACTGGTGCTGTGGCTGCCCAGCCTGATGTAGCCCTGGCGCGTTCAAAGGACAAGTGATGAAAGACCCCCGCTGGCAGTTCTGGATCGACCGGGGCGGCACCTTCACCGATGTGGTGGGCCGCGCGCCTGAAGGCGAATTGCGCACGCTGAAATTGCTGAGCGAGAACCCCGAGCAGTACGCCGACGCCGCGATCGAAGGCATACGCCGCCTGCTGCAGTTGAAAGCGGGCCAGCCCATCACCCCCGCGCAAGTGGAATGCGTGAAGATGGGCACCACGGTGGCTACCAATGCATTGCTGGAACGCCGTGGCGACCGCACCCTGCTCGTCACGACACAAGGCTTCCGCGACGCGCTGCGCATCGCCTACCAAGCCCGCCCCCGCTTGTTCGACAGAAACATCGTGCTGCCAGAGATGCTGTACGAGCGCGTGGTGCAAGCGCAAGAACGCGTCAGTGCCCAGGGCGACGTGCTGCAGCCTTTGCTCGAAGACCATCTTCGAGAAAGGCTGTGGGCCGCCTTCGATGCCGGTATCCGCTCGGTCGCCATCGTCTTCATGCACGGCTGGCGTTTCACTGAACACGAACAAACCGCAGCACGTATCGCACGCGAACTCGGCTTCACGCAGGTCAGCGCCAGCCATGAGGTCAGCCCGCTGATGAAGCTGGTCTCGCGCGGCGACACGACGGTGGTGGACGCGTACTTGAGCCCCATCCTGCGGCGCTATGTCGACCAGGTGGCCGGCCAGATGCCCGGCGTGCCGCTCTATTTCATGCAAAGCAGCGGCGGCTTGACCGAAGCGCAGCGCTTCCAGGGTAAGGACGCGATTCTGAGCGGGCCTGCAGGCGGCATCGTGGGCATGGTGCGCACGGCAGTAGGCGCTGGTTTTCCCAAGCTCATCGGCTTCGACATGGGTGGCACCAGCACCGATGTCAGCCATTACGTCCAGGGTCCTGCCGGAGGCTTCGAGCGCGCGTTCGAAACGCAAGTAGCCGGTGTGCGCATGCGCGCGCCGATGATGAGCATCCACACCGTGGCCGCAGGTGGCGGCAGCCTGCTGCAGTTCGACGGCGCGCGCTTGCGCGTGGGCCCGCAAAGCGCAGGCGCCAACCCCGGCCCGGCCAGCTATCGGCGTGGCGGGCCGTTGGCCACCACCGATGCCAATGTGCTGCTGGGCCGCGTACAGCCGGCGCATTTCCCGAAAGTCTTTGGCCCAGCCGCCAATGAACCTCTGGACCGCGAAGCCGTGTTGACCCTGTTCAGCGCGCTGGCTGAAGAAGTGCAGGCCGCTACGGGTCGCCCGACCACGCCGGAGAGCCTGGCTGAAGGCTTCCTGCAGATCGCCATTCAGAACATGGCCGGTGCCATCAAACGCATTTCCGTGGCGCGCGGCTACGACGTCACGCAATACACGTTGCAATGCTTCGGCGGCGCCGGCGGCCAGCATGCTTGCGGCGTGGCCGATGCACTGGCCATGAGCCGCGTCTTCGTACACCCGCTGGCGGGTGTGCTCAGCGCCTATGGCATGGGCTTGGCCGACCAGACGGCGATGCGCGAAGCCAGCATCGAGCGGCCTCTGGATGAAGCGGGACTGGCCGCCGCGCGCAAGCGCCTGGACGAACTGGGCTCCCAGGCACGTGACGAGGTGGCCGCGCAAGGCGTGCCGGCGGCGCGCATCGAATTGCGGCCTCAACTGCATCTGCGCTACCAGGGCACCGACACGGCGCTGTTGCTGCCCATGGCCACAGTCGCCAACATGGCCGACTTGAGCGCCGACTTTGAAGCGGCTTACCGCCAGCGCTTCGCTTTCCTGATGCCTGGCCGCAGCCTGGTCATCGAAGCGGTTTCCGTCGAAGCCGTGGGCGCTGCAGGCGACGACATCAGCGCAGCGCCACAAGACGACGCCCCGCGTCATACCCCGACGCCCGATGCCGCCGTGCAGATGCACTGCGGCGCCTGGCTGGATGCCGACCTGTTCCAGCGTGAAAGCCTGCAGGCGGGTGCGTGCATCGATGGCCCGGCCGTGATTGCCGAGAAGAACGCCACCACCGTGGTCGAACCCGGCTGGCAGGCGGTGCTGGCCAGCGCCGGACACCTGGTGCTGCAGCGCGTGCAGCCGCGCCCCACCCAGCATGCCATTGGCACCGAAGCCGACCCGGTGATGCTGGAAGTGTTCAACAACCTGTTCATGAACATCGCCGAACAGATGGGACTGCGGCTGCAGAACACGGCCTACAGCGTGAACATCAAGGAAAGGCTGGATTTCAGCTGCGCGCTGTTCAGCGCTGAAGGCGAACTGATTGCCAATGCGCCGCACATGCCGGTGCATCTGGGCAGCATGAGCGAGTCGATCAAGACCGTGATCGAGCGCAACCCGGCCATGCAGCCGGGCGATGTCTATGTGCTGAACGACCCGTACCACGGCGGCACGCACTTGCCTGACGTGACGGTGGTGACGCCGGTTTACCTGCAAGACGGGGACACCGCGCCATCGTTCTTCGTCGCCAGCCGTGGCCACCATGCCGACATCGGCGGCATCACGCCGGGCTCGATGCCGCCTTTCAGTCAGACCATCCACGAGGAAGGCGTGCTGTTCGACAACTTCCTGCTCGTGCGCGAAGGGGTGATGCGCGAAGCCGAACTGCGCGAACAGCTGGCTTCCGGCGCGTACCCTGCACGCAACCCCGACCAGACCATTGCGGACTTGCGCGCCCAAATCGCTGCGAATCAAAAGGGCGTGGAGGAACTGGCCGCCATGGTCGAACAGTTCGGTCGGCCGACCGTGGCGGCCTACATGCAGCATGTGCAGGACAACGCCGAAGAAAGCGTGCGCCGCGTCATCACCGCCTTGAAAGACGGCCAGTACACGCTGGCGCTGGACAACGGCGCGCAGATCAGCGTGAAGGTGACGGTGGATGCTGCAGCACGCGCGGCCACCATCGACTTCACAGGCACCAGCGCGCAGTTGCCCAACAACTTCAACGCCCCCAAGGCCGTGACGATGGCAGCGGTGCTCTATGTCTTCCGCACCTTGGTAGACGACGACATTCCGCTGAATGCCGGCTGCCTGAAGCCGCTGCACATCATCGTGCCTGAAGGCTGCATGCTCAACCCGCGCCCGCCTGCGGCCGTGGTGGCGGGCAACGTCGAAACCAGCACCTGCGTGACCAATGCGCTGTATGGCGCTCTGGGCGTGATGGCTGCGGGCCAATGCACTATGAACAATTTCACCTTCGGCAACGCCAGCCATCAGTACTACGAAACCATCAGCGGCGGCAGCGGCGCCGGGCCGGGTTTCCCGGGCACCAGCGTCGTGCAAACGCACATGACCAATTCACGCTTGACCGACCCCGAAGTGCTGGAATTCCGCTTCCCGGTACGGCTGGAAAGCTACGAGATACGCGCCGGCAGCGGCGGTGCGGGCCAGTTTCGCGGTGGTGACGGCGGCGTGCGTCGCGTACGTTTCCTGGAAGCGATGACAGCATCGATCTTGAGCAACGGCCGCAAGGTGCCGGCTTTCGGCATGGCGGGCGGCCAGCCGGGTGCCTTGGGCAAGAACCGGGTTGAACGCGTGGACGGAAGTGTCGAAATCCTGGACCACATCGGCAGCGCAGAGATGGCGCCGGGCGATGTGTTCGTCGTCGAGACGCCAGGGGGCGGGGGTTACGGCCATCCTTAGCGGGGGGCGGGCGCAGCCCGGCCCGGGAGACATGAGTGGAGCCCGCCGCCCATGCCCGCGGCTAGCGCCACAAAGTTCAGCATGCGACCACCCACAATGCCTGTAAGCACAGCCCCCGTACAGCGACCCACCATGCCATGAACAAACAAAAAGTCTTCCTGCTGCTGGCCCTGCTGGGTGCGGTGATCGCCTTCTTCGTTTTTGACCTGGGCCGCTTCTTCAGTCTGGACTACATCCAGCAGGCGCAAGGCGAATTCGTGGCACTTTACGACGCGCGGCCCTGGCTGGTGGTGGGTGTGTTCTTTGGCGTCTATCTCGCAGTCGCTGCGCTTTCTCTGCCCGGTGCGGCCATCTTGACGCTCCTGGGCGGCGGCATCTTCGGGCTGGTGGTGGGTACGGTCATTGTCTCTTTCGCGTCCAGCATAGGCGCCACGCTGGCCATGCTGTTTGCGCGTTACGTGCTGCGCGACAGCGTCAAGTCGCGCTTCGGCAAACGCCTGGCCACCATCGACAAGGGCATCGAGCGCGAAGGCGCGTTCTACTTGTTCACGCTGCGCCTGGTGCCGGCATTTCCGTTCTTCGTCATCAACCTGGTCATGGGCTTGACGAAGATGAAGGCTGCCACCTTCTACTGGGTCAGTCAGCTCGGCATGCTGGCCGGCACCATCGTCTACGTTTACGCCGGCACACAGCTGGCGCAGATCGACTCTCTTTCCAGCATCGTCAGCCCCGGCCTGGGCCTGGCCTTGGTGCTGCTGGGCGTGTTCCCGCTCATGGCCAAGAAGATCGTCGACGTCATCAAGGCGCGCAAGGTCTACGCGCCCTGGGCTGACAAGAAGCCCCAGCAGTTCGAACGCAACATGGTCGTCATCGGCGCTGGGGCAGCGGGCCTGGTCACGAGCTACATCGCTGCTGTCGTGAAAGCCAAGGTCACGCTGATCGAAGGCCACAAGATGGGAGGCGACTGCTTGAACTACGGCTGTGTGCCCAGCAAGGCCCTGATCAAGACCGCCACGTTGGCGCGCAACATCCGCCACAGCGCTGACTACGGCATCGAAAGCGCATCGTTCACATTGAACTTCGGCCAGGTGATGGACCGCGTGGCGCGCATCATCCGCGATATCGAGCCGCATGATTCGGTGGAACGTTACAACGGCCTGGGCGTAGACGTGCAGATGGGCCAGGCGATGATCCTGGACCCCTGGCGCGTGCAGATCACGGCGGCAGACGGCACGCAGCAAGTGCTCACCACACGCAGCATCGTGGTGGCCACCGGCGCAGCACCCTTCATTCCGCCACTGCCGGGCTTGAAGGAGATCGGCGTGCTCACCAGCGACACGCTGTGGGGTTTGCGCGAATTGCCGCAACGCCTGCTGGTGCTGGGTGGCGGGCCCATCGGCTGTGAACTGTCGCAGGCTTTTGCCAGGCTGGGCTCGCAGGTGATCCAGGTCGAGATGGGCGACCGCCTGCTCAGCCGCGAAGACGAAGATGTCTCTTCTTTCGTGAAGAAAACTCTGCTGGCCGACGGCGTGCAGGTGCTGACGCAGCACAAGGCCCTGCGCTGCGAGCGCGACGGCGACGCGAAATTCATCGTCGTCGAACACGCTGGTGTGGAGCAACGCATCGGCTTCGACGAGTTGCTGTGCGCTGTCGGCCGCGTGGCACGCCTGAAGGGCTTCGGCCTGGAAGAACTGGGCATCTACGACGACCCGAAAAAGCAGCGCACCATCCCCGCTGATGAGGCACTTCGCACCAAGTTCCCGAACATCCTGGCCGCCGGTGACGTGGTCGGCCCCTACCAGTTCACGCACGTCGCGTCGCACCAGGCCTGGTACGCCGCAGTCAACGGCTTGTTCGGCGATTTCAAGACCTTCACCGCCGACTACAGCGTCATCCCGGCGGTCACCTTCATCGACCCCGAAGTGGCGCGTGTGGGTTTGAACGAGGCTGAGGCCAAGGCGCAGGACGTGGCGTTCGAGGTCACGCGCTACGGTATCGACGACCTGGACCGCGCCATTGCCGACAGCGCTGCGCAGGGCTGGGTGAAGGTGCTGACCGTGCCCGGCAAAGACAAGATCCTGGGTGTCACCATCGTCGGCGCGCATGCCGGCGACCTGCTGGCTGAATACGTGTTGGCCATGAAGCACGGCCTGGGTCTGAACAAGATCATGGGCACGATCCACACTTACCCGACGATGTCTGAGGCCAACAAATACGCCGCCAGCGAATGGAAGCGCGCACACCAGCCCGTGACCCTGTTGAAGTGGGTGGAACGGTTTCAGAACTGGCGGCGCGCGTGAAGTGCCTGCTCGTTCTGGCGTTCGCTGTTGGCGCAGCGGCTGCTGCGTCCGCCCAGCCCGCGCCGTTGGTGCAGATGAAAGGCGATGAGCCTGTGCTGGGCGCCGGCTGGCGCCTGGTCACCCTGCCCCGGCAGAAGCCGCCGGTGACGCGCTACAGCACGGAGATGCTGGATGGCCGCGCCGCCCTGCGCATCGACGCACGCGCCAGCTACGGCAACGTGGCTCAGGCACTGTCGGGCCCGGCACCGCAAACTGTGCGCTGGTCGTGGCGCGTGGACGAGCGCAACCCTGGCACCGACTTGCGCAGCAAGGAAGGCGACGACAGCCCGGCCAAGGTGTGCTTGAGCTTCGACCTGCCGCTGGAAAGGGTGCCTTTCTTCGAACGCGGACTGCTGGCCGTGGCACGCGCGCGCACGAACGAAGCCTTGCCTGCCGCCACGCTGTGCTGGGCCTGGGGTGGGGCTGCAGCCATAGGCAGCACCCTGCCCAACCCGTACACCCAGCGTGTGCGTTACATCGTTTTACGCGGCCAGGGCGACGCCACGGGCCGCTGGTTTGATGAAGTGCGCGATGTTGCAACTGACTTCCGTGCCGCATTCGGCGAAGAAAGCGATGTGGTGCCGCCCGTTACCGCCGTGCTGGTGGGTGGTGACGCTGACAACACTGGCGCGCAGACGCTGGCCTTTGTCAGCGCCCTGGTTTTCGCACCAGCTATTCCCGCGGCCGGAAAGTGATGATCAGCACCGGCGGCACGCGCCCGTCGGTGTCGCGCGGCAGGGTGCCGGTGCGGTCTATGGCGCGCAGCACGGCTTCGTCCCAATCGGTCTGGCCGCTGCTCTTGAGCAGGCGCCGCGACAGGATGCTGCCGCTGGGCCCCGCCCGCACTTCCACCTCTGCCGTGGCCACGGCGTTGACGGCGCCCGTGAAAACGATGTTGGAGCGGATCAGCGCCACCAGGCGCCCGCTGTAGTTGGCTGACGGGCCGGCGTTGGCGGCGGCGGTGCCGGTGCCTGGCGCGGCGTTGTTGGATGTTTCGCCCGCTTCCTGCTGAATGCGGCGCAGGTTTTCCTCGCGCTGCTGGGCCAGGCGCTTCTCCTGGGCGGCGCGCTCTGCGCGTTCTGCGCGTTCCGTCGCTGCAGCTTTCTCGGCGGCAGCCTTTTGCGTCGCGGCTTTCTGCGCGGCGACTTTGTCAGCGGCTGCTTTTTCTTCTGCAGCTTTCGCCTGCCTGGCTTTTTCAGCGCGTGTGGCTTCGGCTTTTTCACGCTCGGCTGTCTGGCGCTCGGCTTGCAGGCGCTGCGAACGCTCCAGACGCTGACGCTCGGCTTCGCGCTTTTTCTCCGCTTCGACAGCGATATCAGCACGCACTGGCGGTGGTGGTGCGGGGGCCGGCGGCGGTGGGGCCGGAGCGGGGGCGGGTGCAGGGGTTGGCTGGGGCGCAGGCGGGGGCGCGGGCTGCGGCGCAGGCTGCGGCGGGGGAACAGGCGCGGGCGGGGTGGGCGCAGCCACCGGCCGGGGTGCAGCCGTTTGCGGTACGGCCGCCCACAGTTCGGCCATCGCAGCGGCTTCTGGCGGGCGTGATCGCCAGTCCACTGCCGACGTCAGCGCCACGAACAAGCCCGCATGCACAGCCAAGGCCAGTGCGGCACCGCGGCCCATGCCTTCAGCAGGCTGGGGCAGCAGGGCGTCACGGGGCAAGGTGCGGATCATCGGCTGGGGCGTCTTCAGTTGCCGCCTTGCTTGACGCTCAGCCCCACGCGCTTCACGCCAGCGCGCTGCAGCGTGTCCATCACGCGCACCACGTTCTCGTAGCGCACATGGCGGTCGGCGCTGATGACCACCGGCACATCGGCGTTGCCGTCCTGGGCCTGGGCCACGCGCGCGGCCAGCTGGTTCAACAGCACCGGCTCCAGTTCAGCGCCCTCTCTTTTAAAGCGCAACTTCTCGTCGGTGCCCACCACCACTTCCAGCACCTGCGGCGCGCGCTGTGCGGCGCGGCCCACGCTGGGCAGGTCGACCACGCCCGTGGTGATGAGCGGTGCGGTGACCATGAAGATGATCAGCAGCACCAGCATCACGTCGATGAACGGCACCATGTTGATTTCGTTCATCGAACGGCGCCGGCGGCTGCCGCCGCGCTGCATGGGCCCAGACATCAGCGGTACCCCGAAGGCGCGCCGCTGCTGGCGTTGCCCACCGGCTGGCTGGCATTGCGCTGCAGGATGTTGCTGAACTCTTCGATGAAGGTCTCGAACTGTATGGCGATGCGGTCGATGTCGCGGGCAAAGCGGTTGTAGGCCACCACAGCCGGAATGGCCGCAAACAGGCCGATGGCCGTGGCCACCAGTGCCTCGGCAATGCCCGGCGCCACCGTGGCCAGCGTGACCTGCTGCATGTTGGACAGGCCCACGAAGGCATGCATGATCCCCCACACCGTGCCGAACAAGCCGATGTATGGCGACACCGAGCCTACGGTGGCCAGAAAGCTGAGCTTGCTTTCCACGGCGTCCAGCTCGCGCTGATAACTGGCGCGCATGGCGCGTCGGGCGCCATCCAGCTGCACGCCGGAATCCATGCGCTTCTCGCGCAGTTTCAAAAATTCGCGCATGCCGCTGGCGAAGATGCGTTCCAGTGGTGCGGTCTCGACCTTGTTGTTCACTGCAGTCTGCATCTCGGTCAGGCTCTTGCCAGACCAGAAGTCGCGCTCGAAATCTTCGTTGCCACTGCGCACGCGCTTCAGGCCGAAGAGCTTGCCGAAGATCACCGTCCAGCTGGCCACGCTCATCACGGCCAGCCCGGCCATCACCAGTTGCACCACCAGGCTGGCTTGCAGGATGAGAGAGGTGATCGACATGTCGGCGTTCATGGCAGGGGCGGGCTCAGTCTGGAAGTGATGGCGCTGGGAATGCGCCGGGGTTTGAAAGTTGCGTGGTCCACGCAGGCGATACGGATGCTGCCTTCGGCGACCAGCTGCTGGCCGCACCAGGCTTGTTGCGCCAGCTGCATGGAAGCGCGGGCCAACTGCAGGGGCTGCAAGGGCTGTACGGTAACGGTCAGCACGTCGTCCAGCCGCGCTGGCTTCAGGTAGCGCACTTGCGTTTCGCTGACGATGAAGATCGCCCCTGTCGTGTCGCGCAGCGCCTGCTGCTGCACGCCCAGGCTGCGCAGCCATTCGGTGCGCGCGCGCTCGAAGAACTTCAGGTAGTTGGCATAGAACACCACGCCGCCGGCGTCGGTGTCTTCCCAATACACGCGGATCGTCTGCTGAAAAGGGGCGGGGTCGGTGATGTCTGTCTTGGGCACACAGGATTATCCCGCGCCATCCAAGAGCCCCCAGCAAGCCAACCTACTGCAGCATGCGGCGGGCCACCGGCCCCCACAGCGGGTGGCCTGCTTCTGACTTGCTGAGCGCAAAGGCGGGGTCGGCCTGGCGAGCAGCCAGAAAGGCGGCTTCGCATGCGGGCAGGCGTTCGCTGGTGCAGGTGATGAAGGCCAGCAGCTTGTGCGCCGTGGCGCTGTCGCGCGGGCTTTGCAGGCCGGTTTCCAGGGCGCGGCGCAGGGCCGCTTCGGCCTGCGGGTATTGCGCGTCGTCGTAGGCCCGCATGCCGTCCATCAGCGCGCGTTCGGCCGGGCGAGCCAGCACCTCGGCCAGGCCCACGGCAGCGGGCGGTGGCAGCGGTGCAGGTGGGGCCTTCAGCGCGCAGGCGGTCAAAAGAAGGGGCAACAGGGCAGGCCACAAAGCCTGCAAGCGGGGCCCGCGGAAAAGGTGGCAACCGAAAAGGCGTGGCTTGTTCATGGACCGAAGCGGTGTCGAATGTTGACGGGTTTGTCTGCACTCACGCGCACGGTGGCAACGAAAGGCGGGAAGTCTTCGTTGCGCACAGTGATGGTGTGCGTGCCTTCTGGCAGGCTCAGGCGTGTCAGTGGCGGTGTCGTACCGGCGGCCTGGCCGTTGACTTCCACACGGCCCCAGGGCGAGATGGCGAGTTGCACGCTGCCGGTGATGATTTCAGCCTGCGGCGATGGGGCTGCGGCTGCCAGGCGCGCGGCGGGCGGTCGCGGCCTCGGTGCCGCCGGTGCTTTGACCACGCCGGATTCAGCTGAAGCGTCTGGCGTGGTGGCCGCAGGCAGCACCGCACTGGCCGCAGGCGGCCACGCGCCCAAGGCTGCCGAAGCAGGCCGGGCTGCGGGCAGGGCTGCGGGCAGAGCGGAGCTGGCTGGCTGGGGGTTGGCCTGCCCGCTGGGTGCGCTGGCGTTCTGGCGCCCCAGCACTGCGGCCAACCCGGCCGCCGCCAACAAGCCGCCCAGCAGCAGCGCCGGGTGCAACCTGCTGCCACGCTGGGCGATGTCGTCGCCCGCTGTTGTTGCAGGGGTTGCATGGGTTGCATGAGTTGCAGGGGTTGCAGACGCTGCTGGGGCTGCAGCCACCCCTCGCACTGCTGCCGTCGCTTGCGATTCTGCCCAGCGCCGCAACGCCATCGACATCTCGATGGCGTTGGCGAACCGTTTTTCGGGCAACCTGGCCATGGCCTTGGCGGCGATGTCGGACAACGCGCGCGGCACGCCTGGCCGCAATTCGTGTGCAGGTGCCGGGTGGTGGCTGAGCACGGCGGTTTGAATCTGTTCTACCGAATCGCCGCCGAAAGCCTTGTGCCCTGTCAGCAGTTCATAAAGCACGGTGCCCAGAGCGTGCAGGTCGGTGCGGGCGTCCACCGGCTGCCCGCGCACCTGCTCGGGCGACTGGTAGTGCGGCGAGCCGGCCACCGAGCCGTCCAGTGCCGGTACGGCCGTGCCATGGGCGATGCGCGCGATGCCGAAGTCCAGCACCTTGGGCCGGTCGCGGCCGACGAGAAAGATGTTGGCCGGCTTGATGTCGCAATGCACCACCCCGCGCGCATGGGCGTAGGCCAGCGCGTCGGCCACGCGGCGCACCAGCACCGAAGCCAGGCGCGGGCCGGGCAGCCAGCCACTGGCCAGAGCCTGCCGCAGGTCGCGGCCCTGCAGCCTTTCCATCGCAATGTAGACACCCTGGGCTGAAAGCCCGGCGTCGAACACGGTGACGATGTAGGCGTGGTTCAGCCCGGCTGCTGCCCGGGCCTCGTTCAGGATCATGCCGTCCAGCGAAGCGCGCAAAGGCGCAGGCAGGTCGAACTGCATCGTCTTCACGGCCACCGTGCGCGACAGCAGCGGGTCCCAGGCTTCATGAACCTGACCCAGGCCACCTTGGCCCAGTGGCGCCTTCAGTGCGTAGCGGCCCACATGCGACAGCGTGGGCTGCGCCTGCGTCAGCGCGTCGGCCCGCTGGTCGGCTTGCGTGTGGTCTTGTTGGCTGGCCTGTTCAGCCGCGTAGTTGCCTGCCATGCTGCGTGACGGCGCGAAGCTCGCTGAGCGAGAGTCCATCACTTCGCTGGGCTGTACGGTTTCGGATTCAGATGCGGCAGGAGGCAGCGTCGCCTCGGTGGCAGCGAACTGCGTTGAAGCGTTTTCTTTTCCGCGCTTGCTGCGCCTGCCGAACAATGAATAAACCACGGTGGTCGAGCTTAAGCACCAGCTGGCTGCGCCATGGTGCGAAAAGCGGGCCGGGCCTAGGCCAGTTCGCGCGCTAATCTGGCCACTGCTGTTTCCAGCTGCGCCATGCTGCTGGCAAAAGAAAAGCGCACGAAGCGCTCGGCCCCGGCCGGGCCGAAGTCGCGGCCCGGGGTCAGTGCCACATGCGCGCGGCGCATCAACTCGAAGCTGAACTCCCAGCTGGTGGGCAGGGGGCCGCCGGCCTGCAAAAAGCGCGAACAGTCGGCCCAGACGTAGAAGG
Organism: Burkholderiales bacterium; assembly: GCA_038209585.1. Lineage (GTDB taxonomy): Bacteria > Pseudomonadota > Gammaproteobacteria > Burkholderiales > Burkholderiaceae_C > Rubrivivax. The sequence goes on along the minus strand of JBBQXN010000009.1, from coordinate 3,256 downwards.
CGCCGTCGGGTTCCACGGGGATCTCAAAGCCGATGCGGCGCAACGCGGGCACGATGAAATCGCGCCGACGGCGAAATTCAGCGCGGCGTGCCTCGAACTCAGTGATCGAAGCCTCGTCGAAGCAGGCCAGCGCCGCATGCTGGGCCAGCGTGGAAGGGCAGATGTAGAGGTTCTGTGCCAGTTTTTCCACGGCGCCCACCAGGCTTCTGGGCAGCACCATCCAGCCCAGGCGCCAGCCCGCCATGCTGAAGTATTTGGAAAAGCTGTTGATCGAGATGATGTCTTCGCCCAGCGCCAATGCGCTGTGGCTGAAAGCTTCGTCGAAGCTCAGGCCCAGATAGATTTCATCCACCAGCGTGACGCCGCCGCGTGCGCGCACGACGTCTGCGATGCGCGCCATCTCGTCTGCAGCGATCGATGTACCGGTGGGGTTGCTGGGCGAAGCCAGCAGCACGCCGCGCGTGGCCGGGCCCCAGGCGGCGGCCACGCTGTCTGCGCTGAGCTGGAAGCGCTGTTCAGGCCCCGCCGGCAGCAACTGCGCCCGCGCACCGGCAGCGGCCACGAAATGCCGGTTGCAGGGGTAGCTGGGGTCGGGCATCAGCACATCGTCGCCAGCCTCGAACAAGGCCAGGCAGATGAGCTGCAGTGCGCCCGAGGCACCTGCAGTCACGACGATGCGTGCCGGGTCGATGTCCAGGCCGAAGCGCGTGCCGTACCAGGCGGCGATGCGCTGGCGCAAAGCAGGCAGGCCGGTGGCGTGGGTGTATTGCGTCTGCCCGCTTGTCAAGCAGGCCTGTGCCGCGGCCAGCACGGGTGCAGTGGCGGTGAAATCGGGCTCGCCGATGTTCATGTAGATCATCGGCTCGCCACCTTGCGCCGGGTCGCAAGCCGGGCTGCGGGCGATTTCCTGCGCGGCCTTGGCACATTCCATGACCCAGAACGGGTCGATGTGCTGCAGGCGGCTGGCCGTGCGGATCATTTCTGCGTGGGCGTGTATTTGCGCGTCGGCCTGGCGCCGCGCGGCTGTCGAGATTCCTCAGGGCGAATCTCGCCAGCGGCTTTGTCGAGCACGCCGTTCACATACTTGTGGCCGTCTGTCCCGCCAAACGACTTGGCCAGTTCAACGGCTTCGTTGATGGCCACGCGGTAAGGAATCTCCAGACAGTGCGTGATCTCGTAGACGCCGATCATCAGCACCGCGTGTTCGACGGGTGACAACTGCGCGGCAGGGCGGTCGATGTGGCGCGCCAGCACCGCGTCCAGCGCCGCAGCTTGCTCGATGCCACCATGCAGCAGGGCGTCGAAATGGGCGCGATCGCACTTGTCGAATTCGTCCAGTTCACGCAGGTTGGCAATGATGTCGGCCGCAGGTGCGCGCGACAGCAGCCACTGGTAGAGGCCCTGCAACGCAAATTCGCGTGCGCGGCGGCGGCCGGACTTCGGCGGTGCCTTCTTTGCAGCTGGTGCGCCGTCGGCGTGGGTATCCGTATCCATGTCGTCCATCAGGACAGGTCTTCCAGCAGGTTGGCCATGGCCACCGCCACACGCGCCGCATCGCGGCCCTTTTCTTCGGCGCGGGCCCAGGCCTGGGCTTCGTTTTCGACGGTGAGGATGGCGTTGGCTATGGGCATGGAGTGGTCCAGCGATACGCGGCTGACGCCTGCGCCGCTTTCATTGGCCACCAATTCGAAATGGTAGGTTTCCCCGCGGATGATGCAGCCCAGGGCGACGAGCGCGTCGAAATCGCCGCTCTCAGCCAGCGCCTGCAGAGCCAGCGGCACTTCCAGCGCGCCGGGCACGTGAACCAGGCGGATGTTGTCAGCCGCTACCGACAGCCTTTCCAGTTCGGCCAGGCAGGAGCTGGTCAACTTGTTCGTCAATGCGTCGTTGAAGCGGGCGCGGACGATGCCCACGCGCAGGCCTTCGCCCGATAACTCGATGTCCTTGCCTTGGTCTGCTTGCTGCATGTGGTGGAAAGCTGCGGGGTTGTCTTTCAGTCCTGCACGCCAGGCGCAGGCCGAAAACCGGTGATGTCCAGACCGTAGCCCGTCATGCTGGGCATGCGGCGCGGGTTGCCCAGCAACTGCATGCGGCCCACGCCCAGTTCGCGCAGGATTTGCGCGCCTACGCCATAGGTGCGCAGGTCCATGGGTGCGCGGGGCGCTGTTTTCGGCGCGCCGCTGGGCAGCAGATGCGGCAGCAGGTGGGCCGCATCCTGCCCGCAATTCAGCAGCACGGCCACGCCATGCTGGCTGGCCCGCAGGGCCTTCAGCGCGGCTGGCAAAGGCCAGGAATGGCTGCTGTGGCCAGCATCCAGCAGGTCCAGCGCGGTGAATGGCTCGTGCACGCGCACGGCCACTTCGTCGTCTGCCGTCCAGCTGCCGTGTGACAGCGCCAGGTGCACGCCACCGCTCTTGTCGCGGAAAACGGTGCATTCAAACTCGCCCTGGGCGGTGTGCAGCGGGCGGCTGCCCGCGCGCTCGATCAGGGATTCGTTGCGGCTGCGGTACCCGATGAGATCGGCAATCGTGCCGATCTTGAGCCCATGCTCGCGGGCGAAGACCTGCAGATCGGGCAGGCGTGCCATGGTGCCGTCGTCCTTCATCACCTCGCAGATGACAGCAGCAGGCATCAAACCGGCCATGCCGGCCAGGTCGCAGCCGGCTTCGGTGTGGCCGGCGCGCATGAGCACGCCGCCGTCTTGCGCCTGCAGCGGGAAGATGTGGCCGGGCTGCACCAGATCGAAGGCTTGCGCGTCGCGGGCCACGGCCACTTGCACCGTGCGTGCACGGTCGGCTGCAGAAATGCCCGTGGTCACGCCCGTGGCGGCTTCGATGGAAACCGTGAAAGCGGTGCCGTGCTTGGTGCCGTTGCGGCTGGACATGGGGGGCAGTTGCAGGAATTCACAGCGTTCGCGCGTCAACGTCAGACAAATCAGGCCGCGCGCATGCCGCGCCATGAAATTGATGGCCTCGGGCGTGACGTGTTCAGCGGCAATCACCAGATCGCCTTCGTTCTCGCGGTCTTCCTCATCGACGAGGATGACCATGCGGCCAGCGGCCAGCTCGGCTACGAGCTCGGGAACAGGAGAAATAGACATGGCCAGATTGTAGGTGCGGGCTTGAACCAGGGCCGTTGCCAGGGTGCTGGCTTCGGCCATGAAAAAGCGGCACCGAAGTGCCGCTTTGCCGGAAAACTGCTTTGCTGCGGACCGGGCTTATTTGCGCCGGCGTAAGGCCAGCAGGCCCAGGCTGAG